>JAAERS010000045.1 GCA_024230095.1 Gammaproteobacteria bacterium
CCAGAACGCATTCTTGATTGTGCCGTAGAAGCTACTCGCGTTGATATAGACACAGCATTGCGCATCGAAACGCGCCAATTTGTCGAGCTGGTAGTCCACCCTGTAGCCAAAAATATCATCAGCACCATGTTCTTTAACATGAATAAAGTGAAAGGCGGTATCAATCGTCCGCAAGGTATCGCATCTAACAAAATTGAACGCCTAGGCATCATAGGTGCTGGCATGATGGGGCAAGGTATTGCTTTTAGTGCCGCCGTGGCCGGCATTCGCGTACACCTAAAAGACCTGACTCAAGAAGCAGCAGACAATGGCAAAGCCTATACGGCTAGATTGTTGCAAAAACGTGTTGACCAAGGCCACATGACGCCTGATAAAGTGCAGCAAGTGTTGGGCAATATTGAGCCAACCTGCCAAGCCCGAGATCTACAGGGTTGTGATCTTATCATTGAAGCGGTGTTTGAACGCAAAGAGCTTAAGGACAAGGTGTTGGCAGAGCATGAAGTACTGTTGGATGATTCTGGCATTTGGGGTTCCAACACCTCTACCTTACCAATTACCCAACTAGCGGACAGTGCTAAAAATGACGCCAATTTTATTGGCCTGCACTTCTTCTCCCCTGTGGATAAAATGCCATTACTAGAAATTATTTGCGGTGATAGCACCAGCCAAGAAACACTCGCTAAAGCCTTTGATTTTGCCCGCCAAATAAATAAAACGCCGATTGTGGTCAATGATGCCACTGGTTTCTATACTTCACGTGTTATCTTCACCAAGCTTGATGAGGGCATGCAGTTGGTCGCCGAGGGCGCTGACCCTGTATTAGTGGACAACCTAGGCAAAGCAATTGGTTTCCCGGTTGGGATGCTGACCCTAATGGACGAACTCAAACTATGGCTGGCACTAGAAATTAACGACACCCAAGTTGCTATGGGCCTGCGTGATCCAAACAAAGTACCAAACCCACAAGCCCTTGACATGCTGCGTACATTGGTAGAGAAGCACAACCGTCGAGGCCGGGCAGAAGGGGGGGGGTTCTTTGATTATAAGGATGGAAAAAAATCCATTTGGCCGGGCCTACAACCTTGGTTAAAGCCAGAGTTAGAAATGAGCCATAAGGACATGCAAGATCGTATGCTGTTTCGCCCCATCATTGAGAGCTTAAAGTGCCTTGAAGAAGGCGTCATCAATCACGTTGCTGATGCCAACGTAGGATCAATATTGGGCATAGGGGCACCCATGTGGACCGGAGGTTACATTCAATTTGTGAATACCTACGGACAGGCGCGATTTATCAAACGTTGCCAAGAGCTTTCCAGCCTATATGGTGAGCGCTTCACCCCGCCTGAGATATTATTCCAACGTCAGTCATTTACCTAGCCCAGCCATGACCCCTAATAAAGCTTTAGAACTAATGCCAAGTCGATTGGCCACAACTGGAACGCTATAGCCATATTGCGAGACTTGGTTGACAGATTCTTGCTTAAATTCGTTGGTGTAAGAGATACTTTTACCCATGATTCACCTCTTATGGTTAAATTGCAATTTTTATCATAAAAAGTGTCTATAGTACTCTAGGCCTTATCAGTGTGCGTAAAATAAGTGGGAGCATTATTTATTTTTGGATCAAAGCTCCGGAAAAGGCTCGGAAAATTGGTTTAGCCATAAACTCCAACACGGTGCGAGTGCCTGTACGGATATCTACCGTAGCTGTCATGCCCTGCTTAAGCTGACCTAGCTGGATTTTTTCGTTACCTTGTAATTCTTGGGGATCCAAACGAATGTGACCTCGATAATGAGTCATGGTTTTTTCGCCAACCTGTTCTGTTAAAGTATCAGAACTGATGTAAACCAATTCACCAGTAATACCACCAAAGATCGAAGGATCATAGGCATCCAGTTTCACGGTCACGGGCAAACCCAATTTCAATTGACCAATATCAACAGGTTTAAGTTTCATTTCTACAACGATATCACCATCTGTTGGTGATATATGCATTAATTCATCACCCGCCCTTAGTACACCACCTAAGGTCGTTACCTTAAGATATTTCACTACGCCATCCACAGGCGCAATTAGTACAGTATGATCTAAAACACTCTTGCGCTCTTCCAATTTAAACCGCGCACTAGCTAATTGTCCTTCCAATTCTGTTGCTTCTTTGCGCGCTCTTTGCAAATAATCGTTCCGTATCTTTAGTTGTTTACCTTTTAAATCATTGACTTCGCGTTGACTTCGCATCACATCCAAACGACTAATATCCCCACTTTCAAATAGGGTTTTGTTCATGTTAAATTCTTCAGTGGCTAAATCAAGAGCACCTTGTAAAGTAATCAGCTCATCTTGAATTGAAATGCTGTTTTGCAGATACAAATTCTGCTGTACTTGTATGAGACCCGCATACTCTCTATTGATACCACTAAAATCGGGTTCTTTGTTCAAGCCTTCGGCTTGGGCACGAATAAGCGCCACTTCCAAATCTGCTACTTTACTACGCGTTTCTTCATAGGAGGCATTCACCCGCTCTTTTTCAAGCACAGCCAAATCTTGCCCTTTAAAGACCTTATCACCTTCCTGCACATTTAGGCTTTCAAGCACTCCACCATCAGCGACTTGAATAACTTGTGTTCGAGCACTAGGAATAATTTTACCTTGAGCTCTTACTGCTTGGTCTATTTCGAAAAAAGAAGCCCAGGCAACAAACAGCACTAAGCCTAATACCAGCAAGTAGAAAAGACCTCTTCCACCGCTAACTTTATGTACTTTAGGTACCTCGAAGCTATCACCCGAGACCAAGTCATAGACATTATTGCGCGACTGCCAACCATATGCTTGGTCCCGATTTTCTTGTTGTGGCTCTAACTCTTTCATCAATCTGCTTCCACATTTTTGTTCTTATTCGGTTTGCTAAGTCGTTCAATCACCTGATTTTTTGCACCATCCATCACCACCTGATTATTAGCAATGACAATAATACGGTCAACTAATTGAAGTAATTCAAGCTTATGTGTGACCACTACCAGTGTGTCATCGCTACCCAATGTTTGATGAAATGCCTGCAGTACTTTTGTTTCTGATCCAGAATCCATGGAAGCCGTAGGTTCATCCAATAGCCATATGCTGGGTCGTCGCAAAAACACCCTAGTTAAGTTTACCAATTGCCGCTGGCCACCAGATAATCCTTGACCCCCTTCATGTATCATCTGTTGTAAACCGTCTGGGCTATTACCAATCACACTTTCAAACAAACCGGTTAATTTAGCGGCTTGCATAATACATTCATCACCTGGATCGATTAATCCCAAGGTCAAATTATCCCCTAGTGTTCCTGCAAATAGCCTACCCTCCTGCTGTAAGTAGCCTAAATTATCAGCCAGCACCGGTTTAGATATATGTGACAAATCCATGTCGTTTAGCAAGACACGGCCTTCTTGCGGCTTGTACATTCCGGACAACAAACGCAGCAGCGTAGTTTTACCCGACCCGACAGGGCCCAACACTGCTACTTTTTCTCCAGCTTTAATCTGTAGATTAGGGATAGTCAAAGCGTGCTTTTCGCCATAGTAGCTAGTGACATTCTGAAATTGATAGTTTCCCTTTATAGTTTCAGGTACAAGCGGATTATCGATGCCGGCATGATCGTCCTCCAACATCCATACTGCATCCAACGACTTGATGGCAGACTTGGCATGAGACCACTGTTGCAAAGTATTAGGAATTGAAGCGACCGGTGTAAGAATACGACCAGAAAGAATCGAGCAGGCAATCAAGCTACCCATGCTAAGTTCCCCAGCGCTGACCATCATTGCTCCCGATGACACCAGTGTTACGTATGAGGCTTGTTGAAAAGCGGCTATCATATGCTGCGAACGATCAGCAATCTGCTTCATTTCTAACTCGTAAGAGCGAGCAACATCAGTAGTATTCATCCAGCGACTCAGCATACGCCAACCACCTTGACCGGACTTTATAGTCTCAGCACCTTCCACAGACTCTACCAACAACCCTGTTTTAAAATTAACTGCGTGATTAACGTTACTAGAAAGGTAATCAATACGCTTGCGGAAATAACTGCCTATCAACACGCTAACAACAAAGAAACCAAAGGGTATTAACGCCAAATAGCCAGCAATGATATACATTAGTGCCATATAAATTAGGGTAAAGGGTGCATCCACTATGACATGACTGGTGACGGAAGTAAGAAACCCTCTTACTGATTCATAACCCTTCATCTGAGACGCAAGGCTACCTACGCTTGGGGGTAGCTGGTCAAGCCGGATTGACAAAAATCGGGTGTATACATTGCGAGCCAGTCGCTGGTCTACAGCATCTACCAAGCGATCAAATAATCGTGCACGAAAACGCTTTACCAACCATTCGTACAATACGGCTACGGCTACACCTATGGTCAACACTAACAGTGTTTGGGTCGCCGCCGAAGGTACCACACGATCATATACCTGCATGGTATAAAAAGCGCTAGCCAAAGCTACTACATTGATAGTAACTGAGCCCACCAAGGCTTCGGCCAACAACCGTTTATGTGAAAATATCTCTCGTCTAATTAAGTGATAAACAGGGCTACGAGACGCAACAAAGGGAGGGCTTGTTGATACCTGAGCCAAACATTTACCTATAAGTTGATCCGTGCTTTGCTCCTGCCATTTACCAGTTTGCTCCTCAAAACTCTCCAGCACCCACAAACCTTGCGCGTTTTGTCCCCGCACTAGCACCCAGTTTGCATCTTCAGTAAGCATTAAGGCAGGCATTTTGCTTGCATCGGGACGCCTCAAAAAACGAGGTGTTGGTGCCTGCAATCGCGCAGCGATGGCTTTAAGTTGGCGAAAGGCATCATCTATGCCGGCAATAGCATCAACAGCTTCCTGCATAGCGACCTTATCCAACCGCTCACGCTGTAACTGAGCCAAGCGGCACAAACAAGCATATAACTGAGTATTCTGCTGCAAGGTCATTCCTCCTTTGGAGCCATATCAATGGTTAAGGTAGATTTTTCAGAAGTGACACCAGCAAGTCCTTCCACCAACAAGGTTCTACGCCAACTAATCACCAAATAGGCTGCCTGCAAATCAGCCACCTGCACCAACATTTGCACCTCTTCACGAGCCGCATTCATCACTTCCTGCCAAGACTTACGCCCTGCCAAAAATTGTCGTCCGTAGGAATCTGCCACAGCTTCCGTGGTGGCCATAGCACTAGTTAGGCTTTGCAGGCGTCTTTGTATGGAATCCTCATTGGTCATTAAACTATCCAAACTTTGCTCGACGGATTGCTGAGCAGCTTTTAAGCGGGCCTGCTTGGCTCTCAAAGTAGCTTCTGCTGTCTGTTGCTGAGACAGCATAGACAGCCCTGCCCCAGTCGACCCACTCATACCTACAAATATCCGCGATCGAGGTGTGGTGCCAGCTGTATTGAAGTCATTTATAAGGTGTTCTGCCCGGAGATAAATCTCTGGTTTTAACTTAGCTTGCTGCTTTGAGAGTTGGTGACGTGCCAAACGTACTTCCGCTTCAGCCAACTTCAACCTAGGACTCATGGTTAAAGCCATAAGTACACCGTTTGAAGACGTATCAGAAATTGGCTTACTGATGGCATCAACCAAATCACCATTAAACAACTCTTCGGAGGTAAGTTGACTAAGCTCTTGTACAGCTATATAAAGGGCGTCTTTACTAGCAATAAACTCGGCCTCGGTAGCTGCCACGCGGCCTTCTGCCAATGCCAAATCGATGCGTGCTGAAACACCTTGCAGAACACGTTTTTCAACCTGCTTTGACAGCGATTCGTGATCATCCAAGCTTTTTTGCCAAACACGCACCCGCAAATAGGCTGATAACCATTTGCCATAACTTTCAATCACCTGCTCAGCTAATTGCCACTGCTGTTCGCGCAATTGGGTGTTATCCATAGCCAATTGTGTCTCGGCGATATCTACTCCAGCGACTAAAGCCCCCCAACTCCACAGAGATTGTTTCAAGTTAAGCTGGGCTACCAAATCATCACCCCTATATTGGCCGTCAGACTTCTCATGGTATGCAGTCTCCACGGATACCGAAACAGTCGGATAATATTGCCATTTAGCCGTTTCTAACTGCGCCTGAGCGCCCGCAACGTCAGCTCTAGCAGCCGCCACAGACGGATGTTGATGAATAGCTATTTCTATCAACTGATCCAAGCTTTGCCCAGCATGCGCAAACATAGTTGTTGTTAATAACCAACATACTATTAATACACCATGGCAAATACCGCTCTTTAATAACATGAGATTAGCTCACACTAAATTATAGATTTAAAATGCATAGGTGAAATAAGCTCTAACTTCATACATGGAGCTGTTAGCCCCACTACTGTAATCAGCGCCAGAAAATTCACTTATTGTTCGCTTATACGCCTGAATACCCACTTTGCTTTCTGCACTTAGACCAGTTAACAGTCTTTCATAACTGATTTCTATGTGTTCCGGGTAGCGAATACCAAAATTTTTATCTTCGTCATACCCGCCCATTTTATTCTTGGCATAGGTGAAACTGTAAATATGTTGGGAGTTATGTACCACCTTGGTAGAAATACTATGAAAATTGGATTTTTTTAACCCTGCATCAGCGGATGTATAAGCCCCTGGCACCTGTTGACCAGCTTCTAAATTAGTGACAATTCGCAATGATGAAGAAGGGTTATAAACAATTTTACTGGCAATAGTTGTTACCAAACCATCTGCCGCTGGACGGCCTTCGTCAATCCAATACCAACCCTGAGGATCCCACCAAACCGCCGAATCACTCTTAGTTGAATAGTCAGTTTGAGTCACACCGATATTAAATGCTAGCTTAGCGTCCTCTTTAACATCGTTATCCCATTCATAAAAAAAGGTCGCTGGGGTTGGATCATAGGTAAAAAACAACTCTCCTGATACTGCTTCACGGTTATCTCGAACTGAAAATGGGGAAACAAAACCAGTATGATTACTGTCTGCCGTGCGCCTATAGATTGATTGGCCGTTACCCAATGCCATTGCAACCTCTGACATTGAATCAGCCAAATTAATACGCTTAAACAATCGAGGGGCGATACGCCAGTCACCTGAGGTAACTTGTGCCCCAATTTCTATGGTTTGCTTATTACCCAGAGAAGAATATGGAATATTGGTTTTCCAGACTTCTTGATGCTCACCAGCATCTGCTACCAAACCAGCGTAGTTGTACTCACTATATACCTGCACTGATGGACTAAAGTTATCTGTAACTCGTGCTTTCAGTGCTATTGTATCTTTAAAATCAATATTGCTTGTCTTTACGTAATCATCCAATTCGTAATAATAAACGTCTCCAATGTGCTCGTCTCCTGCATTTAGAACACCCAGCTTTATTGTTGCCGTGTCAGATAAGTCAAAGTCCCCTTGCAAACTAAATTGACGTTGTTTAGTTGCGCCTGAGACTTCCGATGATGCGATAAACGTATATTGATTTGATTCGCCAAACTGTTGTTTAAGCATAACCATGGGATCAGCACCCCAATATATTTCTTCACCAGCAACCAGTTTAAGGCCATCAAGCTCACCTTTACCGATTAGCTCTATACCTGCAGGCGCTTTTTCATTCCATGTATCCTGATCGGGCATATTGGTTGTTTCGCGCATTAAGCCAAAATAATCCCCCTCATACCCCCAGTGATAACGCGGCACATGATAAAAAAGATTGGTATCTACTGATTCGCCTATATGGGTGGCAGAAAAATCATATATTTCTAGATTGTCGCCGCCATTACGCAAATTTTCATTAGTTAACCTATCACCATAGCGATACTTAAAATCACTCGCTGTGCTATCCCAAATGCCGTTAACCGTCATTTCACCGGCAAAGCCAAGTGTATTGATATCAAAATCCAAAGAGATAGAATGCCCTTGATCTGCGCTGGATTCACTACCATAACCTTTAACGAGCGTATCGATGGTTATAGCACCACTGTTAAAAGTAATTGGCAGATCTGGGCCCCGAGCAAACGCAGTATTTGCTATGCTTCCTGCTATTAGCGTTAGGCCGACAAACGAAATACTAAATAATTGATTGGCTCTATTTTTCATAATTAATTACAACCTTTGTATGATCATCAAATCAAACATGTCAAAGTTAAGTTCTAAGCGATAAATCCTTCAAAGTTGGCATTGTCGAAATAGTAAACACTTCCATCTCCGGGCTCTCCAAAATCAAAAAATACACTTGCTTTGTTGTAGGTTTTTGTTGCATCAAAGCTGGCATCGTCGGCGAAGTTCCAGGAAAGTGATTCCCACTCAATAGCGCCATTTGATTCAGTTATAGCATCGAGCTCGACAAATACATCCGCCGAAGTATCATCTTCAAGTTTTAATCGAACCTTGGCCCCATCTTTAGCGCTAAGTACATCCATGCTAACAATGGTTGAGTTGTCACCAAGTAAGTCACCAGCATCCAATTGCATAAAGGTGGTGCCAGACCAGGTTTCAGCGGCGTTATTTTTGGTTACCTGCACGACATCCCCATCAGATCCTGTTGGATGACCGGTTGTAACAACCTCAGATGCAACCCCACCAAAATCGACAAGGCTATATCCAGAACTATCGCTAGTTTCAAACGTCACATTCATACCTTCTGGGCGATAAACTTTGACGTAATCTATGTCCATGGCATAAACAAAATCCTCACTCGGTACACTACCACCGAGGGTTCCACCAATAGCAATATTCATGATCAGATCCATAGAATCATCATATGGCCAGTTGGCATCTGTGGCATTAGCTGGCTTCTCATAAACCATATGTGAAGAACCATCAACACCAATAGTAATGTTTTCGGGCGTCCACCAAAGCTGATAGGTATGCCATTCATCAACCGCCGAATCTAAAGTGGCATTTGTATCAATAGCACCACCGCCATGATGATCATCAAAATGCAGCGCATGAATGATTTCACTGTCAGAGGAGGCATGTAGAGCAGAATATTCAACGATATCAATCTCACCTTCACTTGGCCAGGTATCACGTCCACCTTGACCCAACAACCATATAGCTGGCCATGCTCCGGTATCAGAAGGTAGTTTGGCACGAATTTCATAGTAGCCATAAGGCGCCAAATCATCAATTTCAGATTTCACCCTAGCTGAAGTGATTGTGCCATCGACATTTTTAGCAGTAATCCGTAAGGCACCATTCACACCTTCTGTTGGATCTACATCCACAATTACAGCATCATTCGCGTCAGACTGATAATCTTGAACTTCATTATTGCCCCAGCCATCGTCACCAAGATCGAAGGTCCAATTGGTAGCATCTGGTTGACTGCCAATATTGTCAAAGGTATCAGCAAACGCTAATGCAAATCCTTCTGGAATAACCATAGCTTCATTTTTACCGAAGTAAATGTCATCAATATAGACTGTCTCAAGGGAGGCTGCGCCATCCTTGGTACCACCAATAATGATTTGACCAATATTAGATTGACTGGTTAAACCAGTAAAATCACTCAGGTTAAGGCTGATATCAACCCATTCACCAGTGCCAATGTCATAGCCATTGGCACTAGATAGAATCAGTTCGTGCTCAACATTAGTATCTGCATTCCAAGAACCACTGACATAGTCAACCAATTTGACTTTCAAATCAGAGCTAGCGTCTGTTTTCCAAACCGTCACATTAAATGTGGCCATTGTAGATGCATCGATAGTCGAAGC
>JAAERS010000047.1 GCA_024230095.1 Gammaproteobacteria bacterium
ACCCAGTTTGATCAACGCCCAAATTTGAGCAATATACAAGTCCCTACTACCGTTATTGCTGGCCAAAATGACCCTAATGCACCTGCCAAAATGATGGCCAAAATGGCTAAAAAAATGCCTAACGCCAAGTTTGTTTGCATACCCCAATGTGGTCATTTCGCCAACCTAGAACAGCCCCACACTTTTAACCAAATAATAGAACAACACTTGGCCAGTCTTCCGCCAATGCCCCCACAAGGATAAGCTCATGAATACGCCTGACCAACCCATGTTTGCACCCAAAGCATGGAAATTAACGACACAGCAAGCTGAACTTACCGCCCTTGCACGGCAGCTTGGCCAAGATAAATTTGCCGATCGTGCGTACCAATGGGACCAGGAAGCCAGCTTTCCCACCGCCAATTACAAAGACATGTACGCGGCTGGGCTCATGGGTATTTGTATTCCCAAACAGCATGGTGGCAAAGGTGCCGATCTCTTAACCTATGCCTTGACCTCCGCTGAGATCGGCCGCTACTGTGGTGCCACTGCCTTAACCTTCAACATGCATGTGAGCTCCTGCCTGTGGAGTGGACCACTGGCTGATGATCTTGATATGGACCATGATACACGCCAACTACATGATCAGCGCCGCAGTTTGCACTATCAGCGTATTCTCGAAACCGGCGCCATTTACGCGCAACCTTTTTCCGAAGGTGGGGCGGCCGCTGCGGGTAGTCAAGCTTTTGAGACCATCGCTAAAAAGGTAGAAGGTGGCTGGATCGTTAATGGCAAAAAGATTTTTGCCTCCCTAGCTGGCTATGCTGATTACTATGGTGCCCTGTGCACTGAAATAGCCACAAAGGGACAAACTCCAAGCCGTGCCAACACCATGTACCTAGCTATCCCAGCTACCGCCAAAGGGGTCAGCGTGGAGGGACCCTGGGACCCTGTAGGCATGCGAGGCACCGTGTCCCGCACCCTCATATTCAATGATGTATTTGTTGATGAAAACGCACCCTTGATGCCGCCGGGAGTGTACTTCCAAGCAGCCAAACGCTGGCCTCATATGTTTATGACTCTCACCCCCACCTACATGGGGTTAGCACAAGGGGCCTATGACTTTACCGTCAAATACCTGCGTGGTGAAATCGAAGGCACTGGCCCCACTAAACGGCGCCAGTTCGCGACCAAACAAATGGCGGTGGCACAGATGCGCATTATGCTTGAACAGACTAAGTCCACTTGGTTTCAAGCCATGAGTGAAGCCTGCCCTAACCCGAGCAAAGATCAAATCTTGCGAGCCTGGGCCGCACAATACACCACCATGGAGAATGCCAACGAAATTGCCCAGTTGGCCATTCGCACCTGTGGTGGCCAGTCCATGTTAAAGACCTTCCCCTTAGAGCGTATGTACCGGGACTCACGTTGTGGTTCTTTGATGCTGCCTTGGACCTCCGAATTGTGCCAAGATATGTTAGGCAAGGGTTGCCTTTATGAAAGCGGCGAATCCGATACTTAGGGCCTAGCATATGCACAATATTTCTCAGTGGATTCAAACCCACGCGGCTTTTACCCCTGATAAGGTCGCCATAATAGAAAAACAACAAAGCTACACCTACGGGCAGCTGGAACAACGCATTAGCCAAACAGCACGACTATTAAAGCACCAGCTACGCATTGGCCGGGGTGATCGGGTCGCCTATCTAGGTTTCAATAGCAGCGAATTTCTCTGTCTGGTCTTTGCTTGTGCACGTCTAGGTGCGCTTTTCATTCCCATGAATTGGCGCCTGACTACGCCCGAATTTGATCATATACTAGAAGACGCTAGCCCTTCTGTGGTGGTCTGCAGTCAGGTTTTCCAACCACAACTACAGCCATTATGTAACAAGCATCCAGATTGCCATTTTGTGGCTCAGGACTTCACTACCCCAGGCTGGCTAAATTTACCACGTATGGCAGCACAGGCCACTGAGGATCAGCGGGTCGACGAAAACCCCCATGTTAATCTAGATAGCCCTTTGTTGATTGTCTACACATCCGGCACTACGGGGCAACCTAAGGGTGCTGTACTTACTCAGAACTCACTCTTTTACAATGCCTTAAACAGTGTCCATATGCATGATATGCATAGTCAGGATTGCATATTGACTGTACTACCCATGTTCCATGTAGGTGGCTTAAATATTCAAACTCTACCCGCTTTATACTGTGGTGCCACGGTTATATTACACGACCGATTTGACCCTCAACGCACTCTACAAGCAATACAACATGACCAACCGAGCCTCATCGTATTGGTACCCGCTACCATCCAGGCCATCATGGACCAACCACAATGGCAACATCATCTTTCTAGCCTACGTAGCATTACGACCGGGTCATCGGTGGTGCCAGACGCGCTACTTGAACCTTTCCGTGCCTTAAGGCTACCAGTACAACAGGTCTATGGCCTCACAGAAACAGCGCCTATCGCAGTCTATCAAAGTGCAGCCCAGGCGCTTGAAAAAGAAAGCAGCACCGGGCTTGCGGCGCTGCATTGTGATATGCAACTAGTTGATAAGCACGGGCTAAGCGTGGCCCAAGGAGAAATTGGCCAGATTCGCATCAAGGGACCCAATGTGATGTTTGAATACTGGGGCAACCCCCAAGCCACGGCACAAGCCTTGCACAACGGCTGGTTTGATACAGGAGACTTGGGCTACCTAGACACTGATGGTCATCTGGTGGTAACTGACCGCGCCAAAGATATGATTATCTCTGGCGGTGAAAATGTGTATCCCGCCGAGTTAGAAAAATTATTATACACCATACCGGGTGTACGCGACGCCGCGGTAGTCGGCCGCCACCATGACAAGTGGGGAGAAACCCCTGTGGCGATTGTGGTAAAACATTCTGATAGCGACTTAGCTGCCGAGGACATTTTGACTTACTTTCATGGTCGCCTAGCACGTTTTAAACACCCCCAAGAGGTCATCTTTGTGGATGACCTGCCTCGTAATGTCATGGGCAAAGTACAAAAATTTCTGTTACGCGCCATGCTTTAATCAAAAGCAATGACATTGGCGCCTTGTTGTTGGTATGGCAATACTGACTGGGCAATATCATTAAGCCGTTTTATCAATGGCCAGATGGCGCTGCCTTGACGGCCCAAAAAACCCAACTGCCGACCCGGTGTAGGGTCTGTAATAGATAAGAATTTGATACCTTGCTCGCCTTGCTGCTGCCATAGCTGTTGCGTTAATTGCGGCACCAACGTCACTCCATAACCCATGCGCACCATATGGCGCAAGGTTTCTAAACTAGTACCTTTAAATGCATTATAGGTATCAGACAATCCGCACAGCCGCCGAGACTGCTCCGCTAAGCAATGCCCGTCTTCCAGTAATAACAGATTTTGGTCATGAATGTCTTGGCTGGCAATGCGGGTACGCTGGGCCCATTCATGAGTTGCTGGCACGGCCAATACAAAGTGCTCTACCCATAACTCCACACTGCGCAACCCAGGCGTGTCCTTGGGTAATGCTAATAAACCCCCGTCAATCAAACCCGTTTGTAGCTGTGCAATCAACTGATGGGTCTGTAACTCAACCAGTTCTACCTGCAATGCCGGTAGTTGCTGGACCACAACCTGGCTAATTACCGGCAGGATATAAGCCGCCAAGGACGGAATAATGGCCAAGCGCAACTTGCCTTGCAACGGATCAATACTTTGGCCTGCCAATAATTCAATATCACGCACTTGCGTTATCAACGCCTGCGCACGCTGGACTACCTGATGGCCTAAGGGAGTAAGCAACAGCTTGGGCTTGCTCGACTCAAGCAAACGCGCACCTAGCTGTTGTTCCAGTTTTTTTATTTGTCCACTAAGGGTAGGTTGGCTGACATAACATAACTCGGCAGCCCGACCAAAGTGCTGTGTCTGTGCTAACACCACTAGGTAATGCAATTGTTTAAGACTAAGCATTATTGATAAAACCTATTATAAATCACAATTTAAACGATTATACAGATAACGCCTCGACTGACACAATAAACCTCCACTTATCAAACCAATGTTTACTTGAATAAGGAGATAAACATGCAACAAGGCGTCAACATTCCCCATACAATTTTCCATTACCGTGTGCGCGACGACAGCATCGGTGGCGACAACCCTTTTCGCTGGCAGGACGTATCTAGCGCTGACATATTTTCTGGTAAACGCGTTGTCGTGTTTTCTTTGCCAGGTGCATTCACACCTACCTGCAGCACTTATCAAGTGCCTGGTTTTGAAGCCGCATATGAAAAAATACTGGCGCAGGGCATTGATGAAGTTTATGTGCTATCCGTAAATGATACCTTCGTCATGCGTAAATGGATGCTTGACCAGCAAGTAAAAAAAATCAAATTCATCCCCGACGGTAACGGCGAATTTACTCGTCAGTTAGGCATGCTAGTAGCTAAGGACAATGTGGGGTTTGGCTCACGCTCCTGGCGTTATGCCATGGTTGTGAACAATGGTGTCATTGAGCACTGGCTGGAAGAACCCGGTCGCGAAGACAACCATGGTGCTGACCCTTATGGTGTTAGTTCAGCAGAAACAGTGCTAACGACCCTCCAACAAAGCCCAGCTAATTAATGTGCACCCCCAACCACTCATTATGCTTAGCCGAAGGCTGGCTTAATGAGTGGACCACTGTTAGGCATTGGGGACAATCGTTTTTAGAGGCTGTTTAAAAGCGCCCATAAAATCCCTAACGGGGATTTCATTGATCAAAGTCAAACACTATATGTTGTGCTATTACTAATTCATCAATACCATATGTTGTGCTTACTTATCACTCATCAATAGAGCAAACTTCATGACAGCCCAACAAATCCAACCACCTACTTTACCCGATATACTGCCCTTACAAGCCGCTTCACAAGATATATGGCAACAGAAATACCGCTTAGTCAATCACGATGGCAGCCCCGTTGATGAACACCTTGATCACAGCTATGAGCGCGTGGCTCGTTGTCTCGCACAAGTGGAACAAGGCCCAGAACTGCAGCAATACTGGTACACTTGGTTCTTGTGGGCCCTAAGACACGGCGCCCTGCCAGCGGGACGTATCATGTCGAACGCTGGCGCTAACCTCTACAAACCGGCCACCTCCACCATTAACTGCACCGTTTCCGCCACCATTGACGATTCCATGGAGGGCATTCTCACTAGCAACTGTCAGGCTGGCCTAACACTGAAAGCCGGTTGCGGTATTGGTTACGAATTTTCCACTCTACGACCCAGTGGGGCCTTTGTAGCCGGTGCAGGCGCCACCACATCTGGGCCCTTATCATTTATGGATGTGTTCGACAAAATGTGCGCCACCGTGTCGTCAGCCGGCGGCCGGCGTGGCGCCCAGATGGCCACCTTTGATATAGGCCACCCTGACGTTGAAGCTTTTATTCGAGCCAAACGAGAAGATGGGCGCCTGCGGCACTTCAACTTGTCGCTACTCATTAGCGATGCATTTTTACAAGCCGTCAATGATGATGACATCTGGTCACTGGCCTTTCCTATCAGCCAAAAAGAAACCACTGAGGACCTGGATTTTACCGACCCACAACAGGTTATATGGCGCACCTGGCCTATCACAGAGGGCTATCACCTTAACGCAGAAAACCTGGTAGCCTGCCGCGTCTACAAACAGGTAAAGGCGAAAAAGTTGTGGAATCTCATCATGAGCAGCAATTACGACTTTGCCGAACCCGGATTTATTCTCATTGATCAGGTCAATGACCTCAATAATAACTGGTTCTGCGAAACCATACGTGCAACCAACCCTTGCGGTGAGCAGCCCTTACCACCTAATGGTAGCTGTTTGCTAGGTTCCATCAACCTAACCCGCTTTGTTCATCAGGCTTATAGTCAAGAAGCCTATTTTGATTGGCAAGGTTTCCGACAGGTAGTTGCCGTATTCACGCGTATGCTCGACAACGTTGTTGAAATAAATGGCTTACCCCTCGCCGAGCAACGCCACGAAATTGAGCACAAGCGCCGACATGGTATGGGCTTTCTTGGTTTGGGATCAGCTCTGACTATGCTCACCATGACCTATGGCGACCAAGACTCAGTAGCATTCACCGAGCAGGTAGCCAAAGAAATGGCCATGCAGGGCTACCGTACGGGTCTAGAATTAGCACAAGAAAAAGGCCCTGCTCCTATTTTTGACACAACCTATACGGTCACGTCCGGCATGTTACGCCAGCGCCCTGAGATGGCACAGGATGGTTTTGTAGAAGGCGATCAGATTTCGGCTAAAATCTTGTGGGCCAAGTATAGCCGTTACATGCAACGCATAGCTGAGCAAGACCCAACACTCATTGAACAATTACAAGAGCATGGGTGTCGTTTTACCCACCATAGCTCCATTGCACCCACAGGCACTATTGCCCTATCTATGGCAAACAATGCCAGCAACGGTATTGAACCCAGTTTTGCTCACCAATACCGACGTAACATCATTGTACCGGGTAAAAAGACCAAACTAGCCGTAGACGTACTGTCATATGAATTACTGCACTACCAGGCCCATGTTGAGCCGCAAACTAACGACAAGTTAACCCCGGATTATTTTGTTAATGCTGAACAAATATCGCCTAGCGCTCATATCGCCATCCAAGCAGCCGCCCAAACATGGATAGACTCGTCCATTTCAAAAACCATTAATGTTGCGTCCGACATTAATTTTAATAATTTTAAAGACATCTATCTGCAAGCGGCCAATCAGGGTTTAAAAGGCTGCACCACCTTCCGCTACAATCCAGAAGCCTTTCAAGGTGTATTGGTTAACCCACAAGAACAAGCCAACACACGTTACCGATTCACCTTGGCTGACCAAAGCCAGATTGAATTAGCCGGTGACGAAACCGTGCTCTACGACGGTGAGGAGCACCTCGCAGCCAACCTGTATGAAGCGTTAAAAGAAGGCTACTACGGTAAACACTAGGATTATTATCATGACAACAAATATTGATCAGCCCATTGTGGCATTTGAACTGGTTAAGACGGCTGCCAATGCGCCCCAAACTGAAGACCAACCTATTTTAGAAGCAGTGCATGAAAATCTGGCTAGGCCTGAGTTCCTGCAGGGGGCCACCTACAAGATCAAGCCACCTATAGCTGAGCACGCACTGTACATTACCATCAACGATGTCGTGCTCAACCAAAATACAGAGCACGAGCAACGCTATCCATACGAAGTGTTTATCAACTCCAAAAACATGGACCACTTCCAATGGGTAGTGGCCTTAACTCGTGTCATCTCAGCAGTATTTCGCAAGGGTGGCGATGTCACCTTTCTGGTAGAAGAGCTAAAGGCCGTGTTTGACCCCAAAGGTGGCTATTTTATAAAAGGGGGGTTCATGCCGTCTCTGGTGGCCGAAATTGGCTATGCTATTGAGTCACACATGCAACAAATTGGCCTGCTAAAAGCGCCCCAGCTCAGTGCCGAAAAGGCGGCATTAATCGCCGACAAAAAAGCCTCTTTGGCTGAGCAAGGCGTAAACCTAAGCGAAGGATTTCCTGACTCCGCCAACTGGTGTAATCTTTGCCACAACAAGGCCAAAGTAACACTCGATGGCTGTGATACCTGCCTCAATTGTGGTGATAGCAAGTGTGGTTAGGCTCGCCTTTGCTACCCTAAATATCACTATTTAAGTGCATAATACCATGCCAACCCAGCGGTTATCTGTTCACAGCAGCAGATAACCGCTATACAAACACCCTCAACGCCTTGCTTGCATATCTTTAATAACAAAAATCGCGTATAATACGGCCCGAATCAAGTCTGTCAGCCATTGCTGACCCCTCTCTACCCAGGATTACCCATGACCACAGCCTCCGGCTTCGCCGATTTGGGCCTTTCTGCTGCTGTACAGAAAGCATTGTCTCGTATTGGCTACGAGCAACCCTCCCCTATTCAAGCCGCCAGTATCCCGCATATTTTGGCAGGCAAAGACATTCTTGGCACGGCGCAAACTGGCACGGGTAAAACCGCGGCTTTTGCGCTACCAACCTTGTCCCGCATTAACCTGAAGAATACCAATCCTCAGGTACTGGTGCTAGCACCAACCCGTGAACTAGCTATTCAGGTTGCTGAAGCTTTCCAAAACTACGCCAGCGACCTCAAAGGCTTCCATGTACTACCCATCTACGGTGGTAGCAGCATGCAAAACCAACTGCGTATGCTAAAACGTGGTGTACAAGTCATCGTGGGCACCCCTGGCCGCGTCATGGACCACATGCGTCGCGGCACATTAAAACTGGACAATCTGCAAACCGTAGTATTGGATGAAGCCGATGAAATGCTGCGTATGGGCTTTATTGACGATATTAACTGGATCTTGGAACACAAGCCGGAAACATGTCAGGTCGCTTTATTCTCAGCCACTATGCCTGGGCCCATTCGCAAGATAGCGTCCACCTACTTAAAAGACCCCCAAGTGGTCAAGATCGAAGCCGAGACAGCGACCGTTGAGCGCATTAGCCAGCGTTATTGGAAGGCCGTGGGCACCCCTAAACTGGATGCTCTAACACGCATTCTGGAAGTCGAAAATTTTGATGGCGTTATCATATTTGTACGCACCAAAACCCTTACCGTAGAACTCTCAGACAAGCTTGAAGCACGCGGCCACAGTGCTGCCGCCATCAATGGTGATTTGTCTCAGCAGTTGCGTGAACGCACTATCGAGCAGCTGAAAAAAGGTAAAATCGACATTCTGGTGGCCACCGATGTGGCAGCCCGAGGCATCGATGTGTCGCGTGTCAGCCATGTCATTAACTATGATATACCTTATGATACAGAAGCTTACGTACACCGTATCGGCCGCACTGGTCGTGCCGGTCGTGATGGCAATGCGATCCTTTTCGTTGCCCCTCGTGAGCGCCGCATGCTACGCGCCATTGAGCAGGCTACCAGGCAGGTCATCACCCCCATGGAATTGCCTAGCCGCGAGCAAGTGCAAGAACGACGCATTGACCAGTTCAAAGATGAATTGGACAAGGCACTAAGCGCTGATCTGGCACAATTTAATGGCATTGTAAGTCAGTTCTCTCAAGAGCGTGACGCCGATGCCGAACAGATTGCCGCAGCACTGTTGTATTTGATTCAACAAGACAAGCCTCTGATATTACCCGAAGGTGGCAAATCAGAGCGTCCTCGTCGCGACGAAAGCATCGGATTTGAAGACCGCCCTCCGCGCGAAAAGAAGGAGCGCCACCCGCGCCCGGACTTTGATGGCGAAGCCATCGCTATGGAGCGTTTCCGTATTGCCGTAGGTCACGATCACCAAGTCAAACCCGGTGACATCGTCGGCGCCATCGCCAACGAAGCTGACCTGTCCAGTGCTTACATCGGGCGCATTAAATTGCATGACGAGTACAGTACTGTTGACCTACCTGCAGGCATGCCAAAAGAAGTTCAAAACCTGCTTAAAGGTGTGCGTGTGCGTAACCATCCTCTGCAACTGGAATTAGAAGGCCCTGCAGACGACTTTGTACCTGGCGCACCGAAGCCACGTCGCCCTAGCCGCGGTGGCCCAAGCAAGCATCAGCGCAGTCGTAGTGATAATGGTGACAGTCGCCGTCGCCACTCTCGCAACAAACCTTCTGGCGGCCCTAAGCCACGCTCATAGTAGCGGCCACAGAGCAAGAGGGTTTGATTGTTATTCAATCAAGCTCTCTTGCAACCAATCAGAAAACTGCTGCGCGGCCGGACTTAGTGGCCCACTCTGGGGTTTGATCAAGTAGAAGTTTTCAGCACTGGCAATAGACAAATCAAAGAGCTTAACCAGGCTACCTTTGGCCAGCTCATCCTTGGTTAAAAAGTCCAATCCCAGCATGACTCCCATGCCCCCCATCGCCGCCATTTGACAAAAATCTGTGGAGTCCATCTGATCCCCAGAACCCAGTTGTTCTGATGGCAAGCCTGCCATACGAAACCAGTCGCTCCAACCCGACAGGGTACCTGTTAGGTGTATAAGACGGTGGTGCTGCAGATTCTCCATACAATCTAAAGGGTACTCACCCTGCAATAGTGCTGGTGCACAGGTGGGCTGCAACTGCCCATAAGTCAACTGCACCACCTCAGGTTCAGCCCACACGCCTGGTCCCCAGCGAATTTCCAAGTCATAATCCTCAACCCGTACTTCAGGCACCCATTGCACTCTGGACAAGCGCAATTCAATATGCGGATACCGTTGTTGGAAGCGGGTTAAACGGGGCATTAACCACCAGCCAAAAGCGCCACTTACCCGCACCCGTATTCGCTGCTCTTTGACTTGGCCAAACACTTCTTGGGTTGCCATTCCTAAACGATCTAAAGCATCTTTGACCTTAGGCAGATACGCCATACCAGATGCCGTTAATTGCAAACCTCGGGGCATGCGCTGAAAGAGGGGTTGGCATAGGTAGTGTTCCAGCAGTTTAATCTGCTGACTTACCGCCGCTTGCGTCAGATTTAATTCCGCCGCCGCCGTGGTAAAACTCATGTGCCGTGCAGCCGACTCAAAGGTGCGTAACCAGTTCAGGGTCGGTAGATGAGGTCGACGTGACATATACTCTACTCTGGTTAAAAAAGGCTAACTTCAAATTACTAAATTGGTGGTGATCAATTATTGCCTGATCTATTAAGCGGAATATATAGCCAAAGTATAGCTTTTGCCAAGTCTTTTTCACCCTATTGCTAGCAAGCATTAGCAAAAGCCTAAATTTAGCTTTGCCTCTACCGCCTGCTTCACCTACAATCGCCCTTGCTATATAACAACTCGGATACCATTATGAGCACCATCAATGTCGACCTAGATACGATAGAATCCACCACCAGCCAAGCTCTTCAAGCACATGGTGCTGCACCATGGATTGCCGACAGTGTCGCCCATGCCGTGCGTGTAGCAGAAGGTTATGGAAACCGTATCTGCGGCCTGTATTACCTAGAAAGCTACTGTGCACAATTGCAGACAGGGCGCGTACTTGGCAATGTCGAACCGGCGGTTAGCCAACCCAAACCAGGTAGTGTCAAGGTCGATGCCAAACGCGGTTTTGCGCAACCGGCGTTTAGCCGAGGCTTACCTTTAGCTTTGGCTGCAGCCGACACTAACGGTATTGCTAGCCTGGCTATTTGCCACGCTCACACATGCACCTCTTTAGGTTACTTCACAGAACAAATTTCACGTGCTGGTTACATCGCCATTGGTGTCACCAATGCGTCGGCTTGCGTATCCCCACCAGGCGGTACCCAAGCGGTGCTAGGCACCAATCCATTTTCCATGTCAGTGCCAGCTGAAGATGGCGGCATTGCCATGCATTTTGACCAGTCCACCAGCGCTATTGCCTTGGGTAAAATCACCATGGCGGCCGCCGCTGGACAAAGCATTCCACTAGGCTGGGGAGTAGATGCCCAAGGCCAACCCACCACGGATCCCAACGCGGTTATTAAAGGTGGTTCTTTGGTATCTGCTGGTGGTTATAAGGGCTACGGTTTTGGCCTAATGGTGGAAATTCTCGCCGCCGCCTTTACTGATGGTACGACCAGCACCCAACTAGAGCCACTGAAAAAGCCTGCTGGCGCACCTCACAACCTGGGGCAAACCTACATTATTATCGACCCAACCAATGTCGCAGGCCAAGGTTTTTGGCAGCGCATGCAAGCCATCCAAGAAGTAATTAATGTACAACCTGGCGCCCGCTTGCCTGGTGCCAACAAAGCACAACAAGCTGTGGTGGAGCTCGAGCATAAGGTTTGGCAACAAGCTCAAGCACTGGCTCAAGCCTCACCAGTAGAGGTATAGAACAGGCGGGCTACAAGCTCGACGTGACAAACGGTGCCAACACTGTCTGACTCATAGGCAGGTTGGTCGCCGGGTGCAAAAATCGCAAATACTGTGCATGCAACTGCAGTCGTGGGGCCTTACTAACGGCCTGCTCATGGGCATAAAAGCGACAACCCAATATGGGATTACCCAAAGCCGCCATATGCACACGTAGTTGATGAGAGCGCCCCGTGACAGGGTATAACTGCACCAAACTTGCCTGTTTGCAAGCATCAAAAGCCAGCACCCGATAGCGTGTCAGGCTGGCCTTGCCGAATAACATGTCGATCATTTGCAAAGGCCGGTTAGGCCAGTCACAACGTAAGGGAAAATCAATTTCGCCTTGCGCTTGTGCCATTTTACCGTCCACCCAAGCCACGTAATGTTTTGCCGTAAGGCGCTCTTGGAATTGACGACTTAGATTTCGCAAAGCGGCTTTGTGGCGCGCTAAAACCATAATACCCGAAGTGTCCATATCCAAGCGGTGTACTACATGAATCTCACCATAACGCGCTAAGAGACGACTATAGGCACTATCATAGTAACGCGCATCGCGACCTGGCACTGACAACAAACCACTGGGTTTGTTGACCAATACCACATCTTCATCAGCATAAACAACTGACATCAAATCGGTGCACGCAGGCAGGTCAGGAACGGTAGACAAAGGCACAGGGGCGGGCATAAGGCATTACTATCAAGCATAAATAAACAAGGCGATTAAGCGCCCATTATAGTTACTTAGGCTGCGCAAGTCATTTGACTAACTTGTCTTAGGCTGCCCAAGTTTAGTCTTGGCGACGCTCTACCAAAGTCATAATACTATATAGGGCAACCGTCTCGTTGTGCTGATTGTAAACCTCCACATCCCACTCAACAACGCCGGTTGGTGCAAAGTCATCAGGGCGCTTGTCTTTGTAGATTTTTTGCTTACAAGTCAAACGCACCTGAATAGTATCACCAATGCCTACGGGTTCAATAAAGCGCAGATTTTCCAAACCATAGTTGGCTAAAACTGGGCCCGGTGATGGCTCAACAAACATGCCCGCAGCAGCAGAAATAACAAAATAACCATGGGCAACACGCTTACCAAACAAAGAGTCTTTGGCGGCCTGCTCATCAAAGTGCGCATAGAAATGGTCACCCGACAGGCAACCAAAATTAACAATATCGGCCTCGGTAACGGTGCGACGGTGGGTGATCAGTGTCTCACCAATTTGCAGGTCTTCAAAGTACTTGCGAAATGGGTGCACATCGGTCTTGACCTGCTTAGCACCGGGGTGAAATTCCTTGGTGATGTCGGTCAACATGGTAGGGCTACCTTGCACTGCTGTGCGCTGCATATAGTGTTTCACTGCCCGAATGCCTCCCAACTCTTCACCACCACCAGCACGCCCAGGTCCGCCGTGCACCAATGTCGGCAAGGGTGAACCATGGCCAGTGGACTCTTGCGCACATTCGTCATTTAATACCAACAAACGCCCATGCCAACAAGCCGTACCCAGCACCATCTTGGTAGCTTCTTGAGAGTCCGCTGTAACGATAGACCCCACCAAACTACCCCCCCCTAACTTGGCCAACGCTATGGCTTCATCTAGATCCGCATAGGGCATCATTGTGGTCACGGGGCCAAAGGCTTCAACCTGATGGGGCAAGTCCGTTTTAAACGGTTCATCACAACGTAACACAGTAGCCGGGAAAAAGGCGCCTTTATCCCTATCACCGCTGTGTAAGGCAAAATCTTCCCTACCACCACAGACCACGCCAGCAGACTGCATTAACGTATGCACTTGAGACCAAACATCGGCTAACTGGTCACGGCCTACTAAAGGCCCCATGCGCACACCATCCAGTGCTGGATCGCCCAAGGTGATTTTAGCCAAGCGTGCGGTTAAAGCATCGCCGACCGCATCCATCTGTGACGCTGGCACCAGAGCACGACGAATAGCTGTACATTTCTGCCCTGCTTTGACCGTCATTTCGGTCACGACACCCTTGATAAACAAGTCAAATTCAGCCGTGCCTGGCACCGCTGCTTCACCCAGGATACTGTAATTCAAAGAATCAGCTTCCATGGTAAAAGGGATGCTCTTGGCAATAATATTTGGGTGGGAACGTAAATGCTGACCCGTGGATGCCGAACCGGTAAAGGTCACCACATCCTGCTCATCCAACAAATCGAGTAAGTTGCCAACACTTCCACTAATCAACTGAAGAGCCCCTTCAGGCAGCAACCCCGACTCAATCATGGTTTTCACCATCACCTCAGTAAGATAACCCGAGGCCGTTGCCGGTTTCACCACTACAGGCATGCCCGCTGCCAAACTAGGTGCGATCTTTTCTAACATACCCCAACATGGGAAATTAAACGCATTAATATGTACGGCAACGCCTTCTTTGGGCACCAATAAGTGGCGCCCCACAAAACTACCATTTTTAGAAAGTGGTTCTGACTTGCCTTCAAGGGCGAACGTTTCATTAGCAAATTCTCGACGCACCAAACCCGAATAAGTAAATAGGGTTTGCACTCCGCCTTCAATATCAATCCAGCTATCCAGCTTGGTGGCGCCGGTAAAAGCCGAAACCCGATAAAATTCCGCTTTACGCTCTAACAGGTACTTGGCTAAATTTTTGAGCATGTTACCGCGCTCGTGGAACGTCATTTTACGCAGCACCGGACCACCAACAAGGCGGCCATGATTCAGTACTGCTTGAAAATCAATACCTGTGGTACTGACACAGCCGACTAGGTCTCCATTGATCGCATTGAACACCTGTACACCATCATCGCTGGCTTGGTGCCAGTGCCCCGCTACATAACTTGAAACCTTCATTTCACTTCCCAAAATTGATCAACATCAAAGAAATAGAATTATATGATACAAAAATAGAAATTTAAATACATTTTTTGTAGCAGAAAAATTCTACTTTGTCGTCTTTGCGACACGCCTATCAGAAAATTTGGCCTGTCTAAGTTATCCCTGCTAGGATCAGCAATCTTCTATCCCATAACAGGAATTCCTATGCTATTTCGTCAAGCACAAATCAATGATCTGCCGTTATTATTGCAGATGGAACAAAAGCTGATGAATGCCGAACGCGCTTACGATGCCGATATCAAAGCTGAGAAATGCCACTACTATGACTTTGATCAGCTATTACAAGATGATCAGGCACAAGTTTTGGTCATGGAAGTGGATAATAATGTGGTGGGCATGGGGTATGTGCAATTACGCGTATCCAAGCCCGCCCATCAACATCACCGATACGGTTATATGGGCGCCATGTATGTCGCGCCAAAGCATCGTGGTGAAGGACGCATTAGCCAGCTTATTGAACAACTGGTGGCATGGAGCAAAGAGCAAGGAGTCAGCAACTTTTATCTGGATGTTTATCATGACAACTTGTCTGCCGTTAAAGCCTATAACAAGCTAGGCTTCCAACCCTGCTTGTTGGAAATGAAGTTAAACCTATAGGGGCCGCCAAGCTATTAAGCCCTGTAACAAGTCCCTAATAACCGCCTGCACATGGGGCAGCTTGTCTGCACTTAATTCATACCCCTGATCCTGCAGATAGGTATCCTGCCCTAGCTCTAGCTGAATGGCATAGATTGCCTGCTCGGGCTGACCATAATGACGCGTAATATACCCTCCCTTGAAGCGGCCATTACTCACCTGACTAAAACGCGACTGGTCAACACAAATGCGAGCTAACTGTAAGAGGCTATCGGGGCAGCTTTTACCACCATGAGTCCCCCAGTTAAAATCGGGCAGCTGACCAGAAAATAACATCGGCACCTGACTAGCGATGGAATGGGCATCGAGTAATATAGCATAGCCATATTGTTGTTTGATGCGCTGCAACTGAGCATCTAAAGCACTGTGATAAGCCTGCCAAATATGGGTTTTGCAAGCCTCCCGATGGGCCTGGGAGGGCGCCAAATTGGGCCCAAATACCGGCTCTTCCGAAAATAGGATATGGGGGAACAACCCCGTCGTGGGGCTGGTATACAGAGGGGCATCGTCAAGAGGACGATTAAGATCGATAACATAACGCGAGTAGTTAGCACACACGCTAGTTACGCCCAAAGTTTGTGCCATCTGATAGAGTGCTGGAATGTGCCAGTCCGTATCTGGCAACTGCGCCGCCGCTGCAGTCAGACCTTGAGCAACCTCCGGAGTTAAGCCTGTGCCACTATGGGGCATGCTCACTATTACTGGGCTGTGCCCCTGTTGCACTGTGACAGCGTGCCAATCATTCATGTCAGTTCACCCGCCACAATGCGTTGCTTAAGCAACTGGCCGCCTTGCCAATAGCTTAAATCGGCGGGGCCAGTAACATCCCAACATACAAAGTCAGCCGCCATACCAACCTGCAACTGGCCATGGCTATCTTGCATACCTAAAGCCCGCGCCCCATGGCAGGTAACACCAGCTAGCGCTTCCTCTGGTGTCATACCAAATAACACACAGGCCATATTCATCATCAGACGCAATGACAAAACCGGTGCCGAGCCGGGGTTGGCATCACTGGCAATAGCCATTGGCACCTGCTGATCTCGCAAAGCCTGAATGGGCGGCAGTTGTGTTTCACGCAAACTGTAAAAAGCGCCTGGCAAAATCACCGCCACACTGCCGGCCTGCTTAATAACTTCAATGTCTTGCGAATTTAAATATTCCAGATGATCCACAGACAAGGCACCAAACCGAGCTGCCAAGGCGGCACCACCCAGATCCGATAGTTGTTCAGCATGCAATTTTAGGGGCAAACCCAATTGCTTAGATGTATTAAATACCCGCTCAATTTGCGCTGGAGAAAAAGCGATGTTTTCACAAAATCCATCGACCGCATCGGCTAAGCCCTCGGCAGCAACGGCTGGCAGAATCTGCTCACAAACCAGATCAATATACTGATCTGCTTGTCCGGCATATTCTATTGGCACAGCATGAGCCGCTAAACAGCTAGTACGCACATTAACCGCGAACTCCCGCCCCAAGCGCCGCGCCACACGCAACATTTTTAGCTCCGTTGCCGCATCCAAACCATAACCGGATTTGATTTCAATGCTCGTAACACCATCGGCCATGAGGTGCTTGAGACGCTGACTAGACAAAGTAAACAACTTCTCTTCAGACGCCTCCCTTGTGGCCTGCACAGTTGACACAATGCCACCACCGGCCTTGGCAATCGCTCCATAATCGGCACCCTGCATACGCATCTCAAATTCGTCACTGCGATTACCAGCAAAAACAATATGGCTATGGCAATCAATCAGACCCGGTGTGACAAGGCCACCACCCAAATCATGATGATGTGGCGCCGGCGGTGCTTGATCGGCACGGCCTAACCAAGTGATTTTACCCACTTCAGTCAGCATAGCGGCATCAGCAAGAAGGCCATACTGGCCACCTGCCATCGTCGCCATATCAAAGCCTGACCATAAGGTGGTTGCCATATTGTTACTGCCCCCTATCGTGACCACTGTACAAGACTAATGCCCTCAACCCAAGCTGGGTAATATTTGCTCTGGCATTAAACCATTATGGCAAGCCTGGGACAGCAACGTATTAGCCGCCTCAATATCCGTAGCAAAATAACGGTCCTTATCATAAAACGCCACCTTGGCGCGTAAACCAGAGCGCGCCTTCTCCAGAGTCGGCGTAGTGTGCAAGGGCGCCCTAAAATCCAGACCTTGAACAGCCGCGAGTAGTTCTACCGCTAAAATACCACGTGTATTACCCGCCATGTCATACAAACGGCGCGCCGCAAAAGTGGCCATTGATACATGATCCTCTTGATTAGCGGAGGTTGGCAAACTATCAACACTAGCAGGATGTGCCCAGGTTTTATTTTCACTTGCCAAAGCGGCCGAGGTAACCTGAGCAATCATAAAGCCTGAGTTAACACCGCCATTATCAACCAGAAATGGTGGCAACTTGCTCAGTCCTGAATCAATCAACAAGGCCATTCGCCGCTCAGACAAGCTACCAATTTCGGCAATGGCAATGGCCAACCCGTCGGCCACAATTGCCACTGGCTCAGCATGAAAATTGCCCCCAGAAATGATGTCCTCTTGCTCAGCAAACACCAAAGGATTGTCTGATACGGCATTGGCCTCAATCTGTAAGACCCTAGCGGCATGACGTATTTGATCCAGACAAGCTCCCATCACTTGAGGCTGACAACGCAAAGAATAGGGGTCTTGCACCTTATCACAATCTTCATGGGAATCACCCACCTCGCTACTGGCTTGCAGCAGGTGTCGATATGCCGCTGCAGCATCAATCTGACCTTGGTGACCCCGTACCTGATGAATGCGCTCATCAAAAGGCCGACGACTGCCAAGCGCTGCCTCCACTGACAAGGCACCACAGACCACTGCCGAAGCCCACAAATCCTCGGCAGCAAACAAACCTTGTAAAGCAAACGCCGTCGAAGCCTGAGTACCATTAAGCAGTGCTAGGCCTTCTTTAGGTGCTAACACCACTGGCGCCAAACCAGCGATGGCCAAGGCAGCTTGACCAGAAATGATTTCGCCTTGATAACGAGCTTGGCCTTCGCCTAACAATACGGCACTCATATGGGCCAGCGGTGCCAGATCACCCGATGCGCCCACGGAACCTTTTTGTGGAATACAGGGATAAATTTCATGGTTGAGCAAAATCATCAAAGCCTCAATGACCTGCCAACGAATGCCAGAGTACCCTCGTGCCAAGCTGTTGATTTTTAGTATCATGACCAAACGTACAGTTGCATCACCCATCAATTCACCAATACCGGCGGCATGGGATAACACAATAGAGCGCTGCAGTTCTTGCAAATCTTTAGCGTCAATACGGGTATTGGCTAACAGCCCAAAACC
>JAAERS010000048.1 GCA_024230095.1 Gammaproteobacteria bacterium
CTTCAGTTAACGGGCTCACTAAGTAACTGTCTGCGCCATAAGCGACTAAACCCGTCATGCCTTCTTTCCAATAGGGCAGTAGATCTTTTGCTTTGTATTTCTCTTGCGTTAGGCGATTTGGTTTTACGTCGGTCGCATACACTGAGCGAGACATATCCATCACCAGTACTCGTGCACCAGAAAGCTGAAAACTTGGTGAATCTTTATAACCAAAGCTTGGGCCGGCGAGGGCGGTAGTCACGCATAGCAATGCCAATACAAGTCCAAGGGTAAAGCCATTGCCTTGTGTTTTTTGAGTCATTCCCAATTGTTTGGCAATGTGCGGAGCGATCAACCCTGTGGTGTTTTTGTTTTTACGTTGAATTAGCACCAATACCCCAAGAGGGATAAGGGCTAAAAACCACAGTGGATAGAGAAAAGTAAAATTAGCCATGACGCTTTCTTACTCCCACAATAATAAAGAAGAAAAATAGATATCCCATTAACGGATAGCGGAACCACTCTTCATGTGGTCGCCAGGTTTGTGTTGCTTGAGTAATGGGCTCTAGTTGGTCGATGGTTTGGTAGATCTGCGCTAGTTCATCAGCATTACGAGCGCGGAAATATTGCCCGCCCGTCATTGTTGCAATTTCAGTCAAGGTTTTCTCATCCAAGTCACGAGAGGTATTGACGGTTTGTTTACCAAAGAAGCCTCGAACCTGCATTTCGCC
>JAAERS010000049.1 GCA_024230095.1 Gammaproteobacteria bacterium
CAAGGCTTTATCGTCAAAGCGCTGACTCCCGTGGATGACTTCAATGAGCATTTTGAGACCACCTTCAGTGAAGATGAATTTGACACTATCGGTGGTATTATCACCAAGAAGTTGGGCCACCTACCTTGTAAGGACGAAGAGCTAGTGATTGGCGAGCTCAAGTTCCGCATTCTGGCGGCTGATAATCGCCGTATTCGGCTTATTCAGGTGAGCCAGGACACCGCTTCAGAGAAGGCCTAATATCATGCTCGCGGTCAATAAATACTTGCCAGTACACTTACTGGCGTTGATTGCGGGCGGCCTGGCTTGTTTGGCTTTAGCCCCATTTTCATGGTGGCCGTTGGCGCTGCTCAGTGTCTTGATATTTTATGGCCTGTTGTACAATGCGGATACGCTAAAACGTAGTCTGTCCATTGGCTTTGCCTATGGGGCGGGTTATTTTTTGTTTGGTATTAGTTGGGTTTATGTAAGCATGGTGGATCATGCGGCTACCCCCGTGTTACTGGCGGCTGCTTTTACACTGTTGTTTTGTTTGGGCTTGGGGCTTTTTTATGTGTTATTGGCCTTCTTATACCACCGTTATATGCGCCGCTTACCGGTGCCCTTAATTATAATTGCTTTCGCTAGCCTTTGGGTTTTACTGGATTTCATTCGGGCTTGGTTATTTACTGGTTTTCCATGGCTATACCTTGGTTATAGCGGGTTAGATAATTGGTTGGCGGGTTATGGGCCTGTGGTGGGGCAGCATGGCATTACCTTCTTGATAGTATTGACTAGCCTATGTTTATTTTATGCGCTAAAACAACCACGGCACGTGATATTGCCTACGTTGTTGTGGGTTGGTGGCTTGGCATTGCAAACTATTGATTGGACTGAACCCTCACAACAGCGCCAGATTACGCTGTTACAGGGCAATGTTGACCTGGCCACTAAATGGCAGCTGCAGCAGCTAAATGAGAGCCTGGAATATTACTTCAGTCGTACCTATGCTCATTTAGATAGTGACCTGATTATTTGGCCAGAAACGGCGGCGGCTACCTATTGGGATAATGTGCAGCCAGCGGCGGAGGCCCTTAGTGACTTGGCAGCCTCGCAAAACACCGTGGTTATTGCTGGTACAGTTTTGCGCAATGAAGCACAGTCAGATGGGGACTATTATAATGGGCTCGTTGCTTTTGGTGCCGAGCAGGGCGCTTATGCCAAGCAAAGGTTGGTGCCTTTTGGTGAGTATGTACCATGGGAAACGCAGTTGAGGGGGGTAATGCAGTTATTTGATTTGCCCATGTCCCAGTTTCGTTTGCCATCTTTTGAACAAGGTTTGTTGTTATCACAAACGACCCCAGTTGCGGGCAATATATGCTATGAAATCGCCTACGCAGGTTTGGTGGCTAAACAGGCTAAATACGCACAACTCATCGTTACAGTGAGCAATGATAGTTGGTTTGGCGATACTATGGCGCCCTGGCAACACTTGCAAATGGCACAGATGAGGGCGCTGGAAAACGGCAGACCGGTGGCAAGAGCCACCAATAGTGGCATTAGCGCATTAATTGATCACCGAGGTAGGCTGGTTACCCAAATGCCACAATTTGTTGAGGCACAAACCACGGGTAACTTGCAACTGCGCCATGGCCGCACACCATTCAATTACCTAGTTGCTCGGTAGTCTTATAGAAAGTGCCGGCAAGGCCATTTCGTTGGTTATTTGCGCTTTAAAACGGCTATCTATTGACCTTAGGAATCAATCGTTTACAATACGCCCCACCTCCTGCCCAGGTGGTGAAATTGGTAGACACGCTAGCTTCAGGTGCTAGTGGCCGTATGGCCGTGGAGGTTCAAGTCCTCTCCTGGGCACCATTAATTCCCTTATAAATCATGCAATTATCCTTTTTAATCAAGAGGTTATGTGTGATGTGTTCAATTCAATTCTTTGCCACATACTTTGCCACATCTCTAGCAGGGGTGTAGACTATGCCTATCACTTTTAGATACAGCAACTGTGTGATAATTATGAATTATCTGACCAAGGTTTCGGGTAGCAAGAACTACTATTACAAGCGCAGAATACCCAATGATGTACTGGCCTTTTATCCTGATGTAAAAGGTGGTCAAGTGGTCCGTTCAACCAAGACAGCCAACAAGCAAAAGGCTGCTACGGTAGCCGCCAGAATTACTCGGGAGTTGGAGGCAGATTGGGATGCACACCGTGGTATCAGACCCAGTTCCAGTAACACTGTTATAGCTGGTGCCAGAAAGTTGTTGGAGCAGGCTGGCCTACCTCCTACAAAAACACCACTAAGCCATGAGATAGAGAAAGACTTGTGGATTGACTCTATCGACCAAGAGCTTCCTGACGCCGCTAAAGAGGCTCTGTCCAACGCCTATATGGCTAAAGACACTGAAACTGAACAAGAATTGCTCAACACCTATCTATCTGACGAGCAGCGAGCAGCGCTGGACATTGCTAATGGCAAACTTAGAATGCCTGCTACTGTGATGCGTGACGAGTATCTGCGTTTAAAGAACAAGCTCCAAGATAGAAAAGAGTTAAACTCAATGATGCCATCCTTTGCAGCTCTGGTTGAACTGCTGGGTGACAGGCATCCTAGCGAGTATTCGACCTATGAAGTTCAGATGCTGGTCAATTACATGCAGTATGAAAGGGGGTGGAGTACTGGCACTGTTAAGAAGCGGCTTGGTTGTCTGCGTAAGACATTTAACTTTGTTGCCAAAGTCTACGATGATAGAGAAGCAGCACAGCATCCTTTTGCCAGCTTTCATACCTTTATTAATGGCCTTGGTGAAGATGTCATCGAGAAAGCAGACTTTACACCTGACCAGCTTAATAAACTAAGAGAAGCCATCAAAGGTCAAACCGATGAAGTCAGTGGTCTGATAGCCATCCTGATAGATACGGGTATGCGTCCTAGTGAAGCCTGTAGCCTAAGCGCTGAGGATGTTCATGGGCTGGATAACAGCCATCCTTTCCTGTCCCTACAGAACAACACTTTTAGACGATTAAAGACCAAGAACTCAGTCAGGTTTATGCCCCTTGTCGGAGAAGGTCTTGAATATGTTCGAGCCACTAATAGCCATTGGTTATTTCCGTCCTATGTAGATATGGAAAATAAGACCATCAAGAACGAGAATGCCAGTACAGCAGTCAACAAGCGGCTGCGGTCTATTCTTGGTGATGGCTGTCCCACATCCTATTCATTCAGACATACACTGACAACAAGGCTTAGGGATGTTGAATGTCCACAGACTATTCAGGATGAACTAGAGGGCTGGGCTTCCACCATCAGAAGCGGCTATGGTAGCCCCACGGATATAAAGCTCAAGACAAAATACATACAGAACTCTATAGATTGGCAAGGGGCAGGTTGGCGCTTACCTCGTAACTAGGCTGGTGGTAACTAAAGCCATACCTGTTTCCGGAGGAGGTCGATC
>JAAERS010000050.1 GCA_024230095.1 Gammaproteobacteria bacterium
CCACAGGCAATGATCGCCGTAGATAGGGCATAAGTAGCGTATCCAGGGCTTTTTATTACGGCCATGTAGTGGTGCAAGACACGGCTTAAATGCAGTGGTTGTTGGCGGCCTGTTTCCGGCAATCGAAAGAGCACGATGACCCATGAAATACTGCCCAGTATCATGGAAAAGTAGAATAGGGATTGCCAGCCATAAGCGAGATTCAGATACCCCCCCGCGGTGGGGGCAATAACCTGCGCCAAACCAATGGCCAGGGTAATATAACCAATCTTGCCAGCAGCTATATTACGCGGGTAGCGGTCCAGCATGATGGTTCGGGCTAAAGCTATGCCTGTGCAGCCCCCCAATGCTTGCAAAGCCCGCCCAACTAATAGCATAAAAAGATCATGGGCCATGGCAGCCATAAGACAACCTAGCATATGAACAATAATGCCCCCCAATAATACGGGGCGACGACCAAACCTGTCGGCCAAGGGGCCTAAAAGTAATTGACCGATGGCAAGAGCTAGTAAATAAAGACTAAAACTAAGTTGAACAGAGTTGGTCGTCAGGCCTAAACTGCTGGCTATCGAGGGAAGAGCGGGCAGTATAATGTTGAGTGCCACGGGACTTACCATGGCCATGATAGTAAACATCGCGATGGGCGGCAGGGGGGCATGCTCGGTTAGTGGGGTGTTAGTGGACACAAGTGTTTTGTTCGGGTTGCCAATGGAATTGGCCTTTATGTTGGCAGAATTTTTATAATCAGCCAAGTAGTGAATGTGTTAATTATATTGTCATTGTCTATTAATTAGTTTGGCGTTGGGGCAAAAGCTTGGTGCATTAACTGCTATCTGATCTTGCTTTAACCAAGTTTCGCAGGCTTTCGAGGACTGGCACTCTAAACAATTGTTGGCCATGGCATTGAGTTTGCCTAATTTACCTAAACCACTGGCTTCCGAAAGGCTTCTCTCAGTCGCGCGCAGCATTTTTCCCATCATCTTTAAGCGATGATCGAGCTGATCTATAGTGTCCATAGGGGTCTCCTCCTCTAGTTCAACACTGTAACCAAAACAAGATTTTGAACCATTGATTTAAATCACCGTCTGCTAGTGTATAACAGTCAAATATAAGGCTAAAAAGTGGTTTTTTTGCGTTACCCATGTGCCTATATGCAACGATAAGCTTTCCGTACACTAAAGAAATAATTCGGCTAGCATCAGATCTCAATAAGTTGTATAATTCGCGCGCGCAAATTCATTGTGTCCTGTCTAGGCGTCAGTTCCTGACACATTGCGCTTTTATTAACTACCCTGGTGTAGCTGACCATCAGGCAAAAAAATAGCGTTGTCCAATAATACTCTAAGTATTCACAACGCGTGGAAGATATCATGAGCGAAAGCTTTGCTGAATTATTTGAAGAATCCTTGATTGCTGTTGAAATGCGTCCTGGTGCCCTAGTTGTTGGTACCGTTCTAGACATCGACGGAGACTGGGTTACCGTTAACGCTGGACTTAAGTCCGAAGCCATTATTCCTGTTGAACAGTTCTTAAGCGACACCAAAGAAATTGAAGTCAAGGTTGGTGACGAAGTTAAGGTATCTCTTGAAAGTGTTGAAGACGGTACTGGTGAAACTCGTTTGTCCCGTGAAAAGGCTAAGCGTGCTGAAGCTTGGGAAGTGCTGCAAGCAGCCTTTGAAGCTGAAGAGACGGTTACTGGTGTTATCAATGGTAAGGTTAAAGGCGGCTTCACCGTTGCTGTTAACAATATTCAAGGTTTCCTACCTGGTTCTCTGGTTGATGTGCGTCCAGTTCGTGACGTTGATCACCTTGAAGGCAAGGAACTGGAGTTCAAGCTGATTAAGCTGGACCCAAAGCGCAACAACGTGGTTGTATCCCGTCGTGCGGTTATGCAAGAAGCCAACAGCGCCCAGCGCGAAGAGTTATTGGCTAACATCGAAGAAGGTATGGATGTTAAGGGTTATGTTAAGAACCTAACTAACTACGGTGCTTTCGTTGATCTAGGTGGCGTAGACGGTTTGCTACACATCACCGACATGGCTTGGAAGCGAATTGCACACCCAAGTGACATGCTGAATCCAGGTGATGAAATCACTGTTCGTGTAATTAAGTTTGATAAGGAAAGTGGACGTCTTTCTTTGGGTCTTAAGCAACTGCAAGAAGACCCATGGGCTTCTATCAAGGCGCGCTACCCTAATGGCATGAAGGTGACTGCCAAGATTACGAACTTAACTGACTACGGTTGCTTCGCCTCTATCGAAGACGGCGTTGAAGGTTTGGTACACGTTTCTGAAATGTCTTGGACCAACAAGAACATCCACCCATCTAAGGTTGTTCAATTAGGTGACGAAGTTGAAGTCATGATTTTGGATGTAGACCAAGAGCGTCGTCGTATCTCCTTGGGTATCAAGCAGTGTCAAGGCAACCCATGGGCTGTATTCGCGGAAAAATATGCCGCTGGTGATCAGATCACTGGCAATATCAAGACGATCACTGACTTCGGTATTTTCGTAGGTTTAGAAGGTGATCTGGACGGCCTAGTGCACATGTCCGATATTTCTTGGGAAGTAGACGGTGAAGCCGCTCTACGTGACTACAAGAAGGGCGATCAAGTGACGGCTGTTATCTTGTCTGTAGATTCCGAGAAAGAGCGTATCTCTCTGGGTATCAAGCAACTAGAAAATGATCCATTTAGTGAGTATGTCGCTGCTAACGATCGTGGTACTGTGGTAACGGGTACTATTAAGTCTGTTGAAGCCAAAGAAGCCGTGGTAGAACTGGCTGAAGGCATTGAAGCTGTACTGAAGGCTTCAGAAATCAGCATTGACCGCGTCGAAGATGCCCGTAATGAGCTTAAGGAAGGTGATTCCATAGAAGCTAAGATTACAGGTGTTGATCGTCGTAACCGCGTCATCAACCTGTCCGTTAAGGCCAAGGATGTTGAGGAAGAAAAGCAGGCTATTCGTGATGTGAAGAATATGTCCGTTGATTCTAAAGGCCCAACCACCATTGGTGACTTGATCAAGCAGCAAATGGGTCAGTAAACCCTTTTGCTAGCTAGACAAAAAAGGAGTGCTTGGCACTCCTTTTTTACTTTTTAGCCTACTGGTCTGAATAATCACAGACGGTAATGGAAAATTATGTCAACTCACAACTCTAACATTCAAGCGTTTTGGCATTTGGTTTGTGATCATGTGGCAGAAATACGCAGCTTAATCAGTGAGCAAGCTGCCTTGTCGTCTGACTTTCTGGATGCTTTGCAGGATAGTCTAAGTGCTATCGACCCGCGCTTAACGGTGTTCTGTTCACCAGAAGAAGATCTGGCTCAGGTGAATTTAGTCTTTGGCTGTGATGGCTATCAGCAGAGTATTGATCAAGTATTGGAGTTAGTGGCGGGTGCTCCAGTTATAGAGGGCGTCAAGCCTGTGGCATTTAGTCCGCGCGCTAACCATATTCCTGATGGTATTGAGCTAAATGGGCTATTGGTTCATATAGAGGAAGTGTATTTTAGTCTGAGAAAGGTACAGCAAAAGCTGCATTTGGACATTTTTTTGGAAGATCTGGGTGGTGATGAGGATGACTTGCGAGTGGAAGCCGTATTGATGTTCTTAGAAGCCATTATTGGCGAATACGATTTAATGACTTGTATGGCCAGTATCGATTGGCACGACCTGCCAGCAGACCCCGAAGATCACGGCCTTAAGAATCTTAGTCATTTGCGATCCAATTATGACGCCTGTGGCCCGTTACAAGCCGACTACGGTATGCTTTTGCATTAGGCAATAATCTGCCGCCACGCCCTCACTTATGCTATTATGTGGTCACTCAACCGTTGCCCATATAGGATACTTTTGCGTGGAACCCATTTATCTTTTCACCATTGCTGGTGCGCTTTCTATGGCTGGTGCGCTAAGTGCTCGTCAAGTCATGCAGGATGCCTTATCTGGCGCAGAACATCTTGATCAATCTCAACAATCGCAGGTCGCTAAGCGTTACCTTTTAGCAGGCAATCTGGCGGTAATTGGTTTGGTGGTTGCTATGATTTATGGCTGGCAGTCATTTGTTTGGTGGATCCCTGCTGCTTTCTTGATCGTGACATTTCCAGCTTTATATTATGTGTTTTTAAATCGTCTGCTAACAGCTAAAGGTGGTGCGTTAATATACACAGCAGGTGCATGGGTTGCTTTGGTGCCTTATATCACTGCTTGGTTTGACTGATATGGTTGTTGAATGGTTACCTTGGGTTGCAATAACCGTAATTTGTGTTGGAGCAACGTGGTTTTTTGTGCGTTACACTCATGATGCCAAAAGTGGCAGAGTTAGTGCTGCAGATTTGTTGGCCCAGCAAGAATTGCAGCTCGAAAACACGCGTTTAGGTGGCCTTGTGCAACACGCACAAGAGCAACAAAATCACCTGCAAACGCAACTCAATGAATTGCAGAACCAATTTTCCGAACTGCAACAAAATTATAGTAATAAGCGTGAACAGCTAGCCACTCTGAAGGCACAATTGGAGGCCCAACAAGAGGCGAGTGCACAACAAAAAGATCAATTACAGCAGTCTAAAAAAGAATTTGAAGACTACTTGAAACAATTTGCCCAAGCATCGCTGAACAAACAAAGCGAGCAGCTTAATACTAGTAATAAGCAGCAGTTGGATCTTATTTTGACGCCATTACGGGAACAGTTGGGTGAGTTCCGTAAACGGGTCGATCATGTATATACTCAAGAGGCTCAGGATCGGCGCAGTTTAGTTGAACAGATTAGCCAGCTCAAAGACCTTAATACTCGTTTGAGTACCGATGCGATTAACCTCACCAAAGCTCTTAAAGGTGACAATAAAGCTCAGGGCAACTGGGGTGAGATGGTATTAGAGAAGGTACTTGAACAGTCTGGCTTACGTAATGGTCATGAATACCAAACCCAAGTTAACTTAACCCAGGCCAGCGGTAAGCGATTGCAACCTGATGTCATTGTGCATCTGCCAGACAACAAGGATGTGATCATTGATGCTAAGGTTTCCTTAGTTGCCTATGATCGCTATCATAGCGCGGAAGATGAAGATCTTCGTCAGCAGTCATTGGATGAGCATCTCCAGTCTATTCGTGGTCATATCGCCAATTTGAGTGGTAAGTCCTATGAGGACGCCGAAGGGGTGCGTAGCCTAGATTATGTGTTGCTATTTATACCAGTAGAATCAGCCTATATGTTGGCATTACAAAGTGACAAGGGGGAGGCGCTATTTCTGGATGCAATGCAACGCAATATCATGTTGGTAAGCCCTGCTACTTTATTGATGGCCTTGCGAACTATTCATAATATTTGGCGCTATGAACATCAAAGCCAAAATGCGCAGGAAATCGCCAGACAAGCCGAAGATATGCACAAAAAACTGGTTGATTTTGTCACGGCAATGACGAGCGTGGGTACTCAGTTGCAGCGCGCTCAAGAGTCTTATGATACCGCCTTCAATCGCCTTAAAAGTGGTCGAGGAAACTTAATAAACCGAGCCCAGAGCATCGTCAAACTAGGTGGGATCAAGCCTAAAAAATCGTTACCTGATGAACTCATTCAGCAAGCTGTAGAAGCCGAAAACAGTGCGCTTTCCAGTGTCCAAGAGACCCTAGAATCGAATACTGATAAGGAGTCAAAAAGTTGAATTTTGACTTTGATGTTGGCGCCCGTTTGAAGGACGTTCGCACTAAACGAGGCTTGTCCCAGCGGGAGTTGGCCAAACGTGCCGGCGTGACCAATAGTACCATCTCCTTAATTGAGCAAAACCGGGTTAGTCCATCCGTCGCTTCGCTTAAAAAGGTTCTGGATGGATTGCCGGTATCCATGGAGACCTTTTTTGCCAGCGATGAGCCTCAGCAACAACAAGTGTTCTATAAAGCGGGTGAGTTGCCCGATATGGGGCAAGGCAGTATTGTCAAACGCTTGGTAGGCTTTAGCCACGAGCATCGTGCTTTGTCTTTATTGCATGAAACTTATCCACCTGCTTGTGATACGGGGCCTAGTTTGTTGGTATGCGACGGTGAGCAGGCGGGTATTATTATTAGCGGTGAGTTGGAAGTGACTGTTGATAATCGCTCGCAAGTGCTTACAGAAGGCGATGCTTTTTACATTACCGTAGCGCAACCTTACCGATTCCGTAATGTTAGTGATCGTGCCTGTATCGTGGTGACGAGCAATAACACCTCACGCTTTTGAATGCTGATGCTACAGTTTGAACTACTTGGTACCTTAGGATGTCATCTTTGTGATGACGCTGAGCAGCTGTTAATTGCCAATTTGGACATGCAGAGTATTGCTGTTGAGGTGGTTGATATCGCCGAGTCTGAGGAATTGATGGACAGTTACGCCCTGCGCATACCCGTGTTAAGGCACCGGGAATCGGGTCACTGCCTAGATTGGCCTTTTCGGGCAGAAGAGGTTGTTGGGTGGGTTGAGAGTCTGCGTTAGTTGGTGCCTTAAATTTGAAATATACGTTGGCAATTGCGAGTCGTAACAGCGGCGATATGAGCGACACTTTCACCACGCAGATGAGCCACGGTTTGAGCAATATGCGGCAGATAGGACGGTTCATTTCGACTTGATTTGGGCTTTGGGCGCATATCTCTTGGAAGCAAGTAAGGGGCATCTGTTTCGATTAGTAGGCGCTGTTCTGGAATCAGCGATATGGCTTCTCTTAAATCCAAACCTCGGCGTTCGTCACATGCCCAACCGGTAATGCCGTAATATATATCCAGTTCAAGCAGGCGCTTCAACCAGTTTGCAGACCCAGTAAAACAATGCAGCACCGCTGCACCTTGCAGTTTGGGGCGGTAATGGCTAAGTAGCTCATAAAAGGCATCCTCTGCATCGCGTTCATGCAAGAATAGGGGTAGAGCCTGCTCACAAGCCGCTTGTAAGTGACGCTCAAAACTATCTAGCTGCTGTTGTGGTGTAGAAAAATTGCGATTGAAATCTAGTCCAGTTTCACCAATTGCTACCACTTGGGGGCGTTGCCAAAGTGCTTGTAGTGCTTGCCAGGCTTGGTCTGTATTATCTTTGGCATGGTGGGGATGGAAACCAGCTGTGGCAAACAGAATTTTGGGGTGTTGCTCACTAAGCTGGATGGCATGCCGACTTGACTCAAGGTCCGTGCCGGTAACAATCTGCTGTTGTACGCCTTGCTGAAGAGCGCGTTCTAAGACCGAGTCTAGATCTTTATTAAAGCGCGAATTGGTAAGGTTAGCGCCGATGTCTATAAGGTGCATATGGCGATAAACACTAAAACAGTTCCGCTTCTTCGTCAGCTTTCACGTGCTCTTGGTCAGATGCTTCATGATAGAGGGCGATAGTTTCTTCGGTGCTGGCACCATTGACGATGGATTCGAAAATGACTCTTTCTGTTTCCATAGAGTAGGAGTCGTGCAGGTCAGATTGTAATTGCATCCATGCTGCAGGGTCTTGAATACGCAGAGGATCTTTAAGTAGTGAAGACACTTGCTCCAAGCTTTCCATGACGTGAGATAGGCGCTGAGACATGCGGTCGAAAAACTGGAAGCCCACCACCGCCTGACTTATTTTTGCGTGGGCTTTTTGGGCTTCAGTGTTTAATAGCGCCACTTCGGCGTTGGTATCAAGATGGCTATCACTTAGACTGTTAACAGAGTTGTTAATGCTGCGTATATTGTTGGCAATGCTGGAACAGTTGCGGGTTAGCATGTCAACATCAGCATTGCTCTCGTAGAGGCTAGCTCGAATTTGAGCAATAGCTATTTCCAGCATAGTTAACGTCTGGTCAATGTGGCTTTCGTTATTGACTGGTGTGGGTGTTGATTTTGTCATTTTTAGTCCATTTTGCCCCACTGGCTGCGCTATGCTGCTCCATGCATGGTCTGTGAGCTAGATAAACTGAGTCGCCTGCAATTATATTATCGGTATATGCACCCTATATGCAACTGCCATGGGCCGCTTTGTATAAATATGTATTAGCAAGTCCCTGAAAGGCCATAAGATTGGGTATAATGCTGTTCGTTATTAATATAGGTCAATCTGGGTCATTTGAAGACGGTGGTTGGCGGTTGTGAGTAAGGTCAAATTATGAATTTATTGCGTCTGGAACAGATGTATTTGGCATATGGTTCGGCACCTTTGTTAGATGGCGTTGATTTACAAATTGATATGGGTGATCGAATTTGCCTCATTGGCCGCAACGGCGCAGGCAAATCAAGTTTAATGAAAGTGCTGTCTGGTGAGCAATTGCCTGATGGGGGTGTTGTATGGCGCAGCCCTGCTTGTCGAATTGGTTATCTTGAACAGGAATTGCCTCAGCGTGAAGATCTTACTGTTGCCGAAGTGGTAGCCATGGGGCTTGCTGATGTGTATGACTTGCGAGCGAAGCACGCGGCGTTAACTAGCCAACACCTTGATGAAACTAAGTTGCAGGAATTGGAGCACATCAGTCATAAGTTGGATGAGCTTGATGGTTGGCAGATGGAAAATAAGGTCGAGCGTATTCTTTCGCGCTTGCAACTGGCTGGTGACCGTCAATTGAGTGAGCTATCTGGTGGTTGGCGGCGGCGCGTAAGCCTAGCCCGAGCACTGGTTTCAGAACCAACCCTATTATTGTTGGATGAACCAACCAACCATTTGGACTTGTTGGCCATAGAGTGGCTAGAACAACAATTATTAGGATACAAGGGGGCCATTGTATTTATAACCCATGACCGCCGATTCCTACAGGCATTGGCGAATCGTATTATGGAGTTGGATCGTGGCCAATTACATTATTTTCCTGGTGGCTACCAACGTTTTCTAGCTTATAGAGAACAGCAGTTGATTGAAGAAGAGCGTCATAATGCGCTATTTGATAAAAAGTTAGCACAAGAAGAAGTTTGGATTCGCCAAGGGATCAAGGCCCGGCGTACCCGTAATGAAGGGCGGGTGAGAGCGTTGCAAGATTTGCGTAAACAGCGCAGTCAGCGCCGTGAGCGTCAAGGTTTAACCCGTATGGAAGTGGCCACTGGGTTGGATTCTGGTAAGCTGGTGTGTGAGATGCAGAATGTGAGTCATGGATATGGCGCTCAGCGATTGTTAAATAATTTTGACTTCACCTTGATTAAGGGTGATCGCGTCGGATTGGTTGGAGCCAACGGCGTGGGCAAGTCTACACTATTGCGTATTTTGTTGGGTGAATTGACCCCGCAAATGGGCAAGGTGAAGATGGGGACTCGGATTCAAGTGGCTTATTTTGATCAGTTGCGTGAACAACTTAATCTCAGTAAAACCGTTATGGATAATTTGGCTGAGGGTCGAGAAAGTATCGAAATTAATGGCAAACATAAGCATGTTATGGGTTATTTACAGGACTTTTTGTTTTCCCCTGAGCGTGTTCGCAGCCCCGTTAGTAGCCTGTCTGGCGGCGAACGAAACCGCTTATTATTAGCCAAACTTTTCAGTAAACCAGCCAACGTATTGGTATTGGATGAACCCACCAACGATTTGGATATTGAAACGCTGGAATTACTTGAAGAATTGTTGTCAGAATACGCAGGCACCGTATTGTTAGTGAGCCACGACCGTGTGTTTTTGGATCAAGTGGTAACCACTTGTTTGGTATTTGATGGCAAAGGCCGTGTTGAAGAATCTGTAGGTGGCTATAGCGATTGGTATGGTCGTGGTGGGCGCCTAGAAAGTGCCATTGCTCTAAGTGATAAAGCGGCTGCTGCGGCTCCAGCGCTGGGTCAGGCCGGTGCGGTAAAACCTGCAGAAGAAAAGAAAACCAAAAAATTGAGTTATAAAGTGCAGCGAGAACTTGATCAGTTGCCTAGTCTCATTGAACAACTAGAATCTGAGCTGGAGGCGTTGCAAGGGCAGGTTAGTCATGGTGATTTTTACGGCCAAGACCATGCGAAGGTGGCGGCTACATTAGCACAGCTTGAAACGAAGGAATCCGAGCTTGAGGCAGCCATGGAACGGTGGATGGAAATCGAAGAAATGATGACCTAGCCGGTACGAAGATGTGGGGGCTAGGTGTTGATTTTCTTCGTCTATATTCTTACCGCTAATACATCACAGGTTGCACCATGCAATACACTATTGGAGGTGGATCCGAGTAACAGTGCCAATCCGTGGCGACCGTGACTGCCCACAATGATCAGGTCAGCGCCTATTTCTTCGGCAACGCGATGTACTTCACTTTCTATGTGGCCGCTGCATAAGATTTTTTCACTTTCCTGCAGGTTATGAGATTCCATAAATTGTGACAGGCGTTGCTCGGCATGCTCATGCAACTGTTCTTGAATCGCACTCAGGTCCATAGGTACATCGCCACCATAGGCATAACTTAGGGGTTCAGTGACATGCATAAAGTGAAGTTTTGCGCCCATCAAATCAGCAATGGCACACGCCTTTTTGCTGACGGGCTCTGCTTCTTCGTTTAGATCTATGGCTACTAAAATATTGCTGTAAGTAAGCATAAAATATCTTCCTTATTGCGGCTGATCTATTTTAGTTTAGCACAAGGTACATCAGTAGTGGCAAGTGTTAAACTGACGATGGTCAATGAGCTTTATATTATTTAGGGAAGTGATTTCATGGAATACAAGTGGTTAATTGTAGTGTTGGTGGTGTTGTCTTTATTGGGGTCTATTTCTTGGGCAATGCCAACACCCATGCAGCGTGCACAGGCGAAAATTCGCAAGTTGGCCATGGCGAAGGGAGTCCAGATACGGGTTGGCAAATTACAAGGCCCTCGGGAGGAGGGGGAAATGACACCAGAGGGGCATCTTGCCACTGGCTACAACTTACCACGGCCTTCTGAAACTGCGAAACATATGGCAAAAACTCATAATTGGGAAGTTTTTCGTGCTAATGGTTTACATAAAGCCGGATTGCCTAGGGGGTGGTGCTGGAACCGCGGAGAGGGGGCCTTGACAGATAAACAATTGCAAGATCTTGCCCAACTAATTGGGAGGTTGCCAAAAGACGTTTACGCTATTGGAGCCTCCCCTATCGGGGTCGTTGCTTATTGGCACGAAGTGGGTACACCAAAGGAGTTGGATGATCTTATAACCGCATTGCAAGGCTTATTGGAGCACTCGCTTTAGGCCTTCAATAGCGTCTTTAACCCATGTTCTTGGCTGCACGGTTCAAATGTGTCTAGTCGGTCATGGTTGACTTTAATAGGAGCAAAATTTAAGTTGGTACTCGAAAATTAAAACGCTTGTATGAAATTTGTCTTTGTACTGACATTTCACGAGCCACGTACTTAATAAAAAAGGAGTCCATGCATGATATATGCGGGCAATGCCGTGCAGGTTGTAATGCACGATGAACAAATTGCTAAATTGACCTTTGATCTTGTTGGTGAGTCAGTGAACAAGTTCAATGGGGCAACATTAGCCGAACTGGGCGAAGCGATTGCGGCGATTGCGGCTGAAGAGCAGATCAAGGGCCTTATGCTAAGTAGTGCCAAATCTGTTTTTATCGTGGGTGCTGATATTACTGAATTTCTGGAATTCTTTCAGTACAGTACTGAAGAATTAATGGCACAAAACATGCGAATTAATGCCATGTTTAATGCTATAGAAGACTTACCCATCCCCAGTGTTTCCTTGATCAACGGTATGGCCTTTGGTGGTGGTTTTGAAGTTTGTCTGGCGACGGATTATCGAATTATGTCTGAGCAAGGCAGTGTGGCCTTGCCAGAAGTAAAGCTTGGTATCATGCCAGGTTGGGGGGGCAGTGTGCGCCTGCCACGTTTGATTGGTATTGATAATGCTATTGAGTGGATTTGTTCTGGTGGTACTAAAAAAGCGGCAGTTGCATTAAAAGAAGGTGCTGCAGACGCTGTCGTCGCTGAGCAAGATTTGGTGGTGGCGGGTATCAACTTGCTTGAACGTTGTATTGCCGGTGAATTGGATTACCAACAACGCAAAGTGGAAAAGCAAAGCAAGTTGCCTCTGGGTCCAATTGAACAAATGATGGCATTTGAGACAGCGAAAGGTTTTGTCGCAGGAAAGGCTGGACCCAATTATCCAGCACCGGTTAGGGCTATCAAAACCATTCAAAAACATGCTGGCATGGGCCGAGACAAAGCCCAATTGGTTGAAGCGAAAGCATTTGCAGAACTATGCAAAACTGATGTCGCCACTAATTTGGTGGGTATCTTCTTAGCTGACCAGTACTTAAAACGTACGGTGAAGTCTCATGCTGGTAAAGCGGCGAAAGTAAAGCAAGCAGCTGTATTGGGTGCTGGTATTATGGGCGGTGGGATTGCCTATCAATCGGCCTCGAAAGGCATCCCAATTGTCATGAAAGACATTAATGATCAAGCCTTGCAACTGGGTCTGGATGAAGCCGCCAATATTTTGCAAAAGCTAGTCTCCCGCGGTCGCTTAGATAACCGTAAGATGGCCAAGGTGTTGAACCAGATTCGTCCGACCTTAAGTTCGGCTGATTTGGCCAATGTTGATATCGTGGTTGAGGCCGTGGTGGAAAACTCAAAGATCAAATCAATGGTGTTGGCGGATGTTGAGCAGCAGGTGGCAGAGCACACGGTAATCACCTCTAACACCTCCACTATTTCAATTAACCATTTGGCCAAGTCGTTAAAAGACCCAAGCCGATTCTGTGGCATGCACTTCTTTAATCCGGTGCACCGCATGCCTTTGGTTGAAGTAATTCGTGGTGAGAATTCCAGTGATGAAACTGTGGCCACCACTGTGGCTTACGCCAATGCTATGGGCAAAAAGCCTGTGGTAGTTAATGATTGTCCTGGTTTTTATGTGAATCGCGTATTGTTCCCCTATTTTGGTGGCTTCGGCCTCTTGGTAGAAAAGGGGATTGATATCTTGCGTATGGATAAAATCATGGAAGGTTTTGGCTGGCCTATGGGGCCTGCTTACCTGTTAGATGTTGTTGGTATTGATACAGCGCACCATGCCCAAGCAGTCATGGCTGAAGGATTTCCTGAACGCATGGCTGGACAAGGTGAGGCTGTAGTTAGCTTGATGTACGAAAAACAACGCTTTGGCCAAAAAAATGGGGCCGGTTTCTACCAATATGAAACGGATAAAAAAGGTCGGCCAGTAAAGGTCGTAGACGCTGATATGTTGGCTAGTCTAAGTGATTTGTGCCCTGAACCTGCGGTAATGGAAGACCAAGATATCATTGATTATATGATGCTGCCTCTTTGCTTAGAAGTCGCGCGTTGTCTGGAAGAGGGTATCATTGCGTCGCCGGCTGAAGCTGACTTGGCTCTGGTATATGGCCTTGGCTTCCCTCCATTTATGGGCGGTGCCTGTAAGTATATGGATACCATTGGTATAGCCAATATATGTGAACGTGCAGACGCTTTAGTAGCGCAAAGTCCATTGTATCTCGTGCCTGAGTCCATGCGTGCAATGGCCGCCGCAGGCGAAACTTATTATGGCAACATGCAGGCCAAGGGCTAAAAGCGGGAGATAAACATGAGTTTTCAAGAAAATGATGTAGTAATCGTAGATGGCGCCCGTTCTGCAATGGGGCGCTCTAAGGGTGGGGCATTTCGTAATGTCCGTGCCGAAAACCTTTCAGCCGCCGTTATTAACGGTATTTTAGCTCGTAATGAGGCGCTGAAACCTTCTCATATTGAAGATGTAATATGGGGGTGTGTGAACCAAACCTTGGAACAAGGCTTTAATGTTGCTCGTCAAGCCGCGTTAATGAGTGGAATACCGCATACTGTTGCCGCGCAAACAGTGAACCGTTTATGCGGCTCTTCCATGGCGGCATTACACACTGCTGCCCAGGCTATTGCTACACAAAATGGTGATGTCTTCATGGTCGGTGGTGTTGAGCACATGGGCCACGTAGCCATGAATCACGGGGTAGATATTAACCCCGGAGCCAGCAAATATGCCGCCAAAGCGGCGATGATGATGGGATTGACGGCGGAGTTGCTCGGTAAGATGCATGGCATTAGCAGGGAAATGCAAGATGAGTTTGCTGTACGCTCTCATGCACTAGCCCATGCCGCTAGCGAAAATGGGGACTTTAGTGGTGAAATTGTTGCCATTCAAGGCCATGATGCTAAGGGCCAGCTGCAAATGATCGCCAAAGACGAAGTGATTCGCCCTGAAACCAGTATGCAATCATTGGCTTCATTAAGACCTGTTTTTGACCCTAAAAACGGTACTGTAACGGCGGCCACTTCTTCAGCAATATCTGATGGTGCGTCGGCTTTGTTGATGATGTCCGGTGCTAAGGCTGCGGAATTAGGTCTGCAACCTCTGGCTAAAGTCAAATCTATGGCCGTTTCAGGCTGCGATCCCTCCATTATGGGATATGGTCCGGTGCCAGCCACCAAAAAAGCCCTAAAACGTGCTGGTTTAAGCATTGGTGATATTGGTGTTGTTGAACTCAATGAAGCCTTTGCTGCTCAGGCTTTGCCTGTGCTTAAAGATCTAAAATTGCTAGACAGTGTGGATGATAAGGTTAATTTGCACGGTGGCGCAATTGCCTTGGGTCACCCACTGGGTTGTTCAGGTACACGTATTTCTTTAAGCTGCCTTACCCGCATGCATAAAGAGGATGCAGAACTTGGTTTAGCGACCATGTGTATCGGTATGGGCCAAGGCATTGCCACTGTATTTGAACGTGTCTAATTGGCTATTTTCTAACTGTTGAAAGCAGTTGGAATTGGTAATTTTATAAAAGGGTAGTGATGATAAATCACTGCCCTTTTTTATTTATTGTCATAAAAGGTTGATTTTTTTGTCAAATAATGGAATTTTAAAAATAGATTAGGGTAATAAGACAGAAAAGAGCTTGACCTAAGGCTTGTGCAGTCTAAACTTAGGCCGCTGTATATTATCTTCTTTTGTTATAAAACCTAAAACCGTCTACGACGGGCTGCCCTGGCTACATTCGGTCAGCATATTTGGAACTAGTTTGATGGGTAAATCCCTTGTTATAGTCGAATCGCCAGCCAAAGCGAAAACGATCAATAAATACCTTGGCAATAGTTTTATTGTCAAATCTAGTGTTGGTCATATTCGTGACTTGCCAACCAAAGCCCCTGCATCGAGTAATGATCCTAAAGCGCGAGCAGCAGAAGCGGCAAAAGTTCGTAAGATGGCCCCAGAAGATAAGGAGATATACAAAGCTGCTCGTTCACGACGCCAGCTAGTGAGGCGCATGGGTATTGATCCTGGGAATGATTGGAAAGCTGACTACCAGGTATTACCCGGCAAAGAAAAAGTAGTCGAAGAACTAAAGCGTTTAGCGAAAGATGCCGACACTATTTATTTGGCAACGGATTTGGATCGCGAGGGAGAAGCCATCGCTTGGCACTTGCGAGAAGCCATTGGTGGTGACGAAAGTCGTTATCAACGTGTGGTGTTTAACGAAATTACCAAATCCGCTATTGAGCAGGCATTTGCTGCCCCATCACATCTGAATATGGATCAAGTGGATGCCCAACAAGCGCGTCGTTTCCTTGACCGAGTTGTGGGATTCATGATCTCGCCTTTGCTGTGGGCCAAGATTGCTCGCGGTTTGTCGGCAGGCCGAGTACAGTCCGTTGCCGTCAAACTGGTGGTAGAACGCGAACGTGAGATCCGGGCTTTTAATCCGGAAGAATATTGGGAAGTAAAGGCGGATTTAAGTACCACTGAAAAGCAGGCATTTGGTGCTCAAGTATTTAAACATAAAGGCGGTGATTTTCGCCCTAATAGTGAAGCTCAGACCCAGTTGGCCTTGGCAGATCTACAACAACAACCCTATGTAGTGCAGCGCCGGACAGACAAAGCAACATCTAGTCGACCATCAGCGCCATACATTACATCGACACTCCAGCAAGCGGCTAGCACACGCTTGGGGTTTGGTGTTAAGAAAACCATGATGATGGCCCAACGCCTCTACGAAGCCGGTTACATTACCTATATGCGCACGGATTCGACGAACCTAAGTCAGGAGGCTGTCAGCAACTGTCGAGACTATATCAGTGACCAATTTGGTGGCAAATATTTACCCAAAGAAGCTAATAGCTACTCCAGCAAAGAGGGTGCACAAGAAGCACACGAAGCTATTCGTCCATCGGAGGTAGGTGTTAAATCTACGCAGCTTAATGGAATGGAGCGCGATGCCGAACGCTTGTATGAGCTGATTTGGCGTCAGTTTGTAGCTTGCCAGATGATGCCTGCTCAATTTACTAGCACCGGAATTACTATAGCGGCTGGTGAGTTTTCTTTGCGCACCCGTGGCCGAATTATGCGCTTTGATGGATACACCAAGGTGCAGCCTAGTGCTAGCAATAAAGAAGATGATTTGTTATTGCCGGATTTAAAAGAGGGTGATAGCGTCAATCTACAGCAGCTTAACCCAAAGCAACATTTCACCAAACCGGCACCGCGTTTTTCTGAAGCCAGTTTGGTGAAGGAGCTGGAAAAGAAAGGTATTGGTCGACCATCGACTTATGCAGCGATTATCTCCACTATCCAAGACCGAGGTTATGTTAGTGTCCAAAATCGCCGCTTCTATTCGGAAAAAATGGGTGACATTGTTACCGATCGTCTAGATGAAAGTTTCGCTCAGTTGATGAACTATGACTTTACGGCGAATATGGAAAAACGCTTGGATAGCGTGGCCAACGGCAATACCGAATGGAAGCGACTACTCAACGTATTCTACAAAGCTTTTACTCGCAAACTAAGTGCAGCTGAGTCTGTTGATGGTATGCGTGCCAACGACCCTACTACAACAGACGTAAGCTGTCCGGCCTGTGCTAGACCTATGACCATTAGAACGGCCTCAACAGGGGTGTTTCTAGGCTGTTCTGGTTATGCTTTGCCTCCTAAGGAACGTTGTAAGGAAACTATCAATCTAACATCCGGTGATGAAGTGGTCGCGGTGGACGCTGATGATGAGGCCGAATCCCGTTTATTAATTAAAAAGCGGCGCTGCGGAATTTGCGATACGGCAATGGATAGTTATTTGGTGGATAGCCAGCGTAAGTTGCATGTGTGTGGTAACAATCCGGATTGCTCCGGTTTTGAAGTCGAGCAGGGCGAGTTTCGTATTAAAGGCTATGATGGCCCCATGCTCGAATGTGATAAGTGTAGCGCTGATATGCATTTAAAAAATGGGCGCTTTGGTAAATACTTTGATTGCTCAGCAAGCGATTGTAAAAACACTCGCAAGTTATTGCGAGGCGGTGAACCAGCACCACCGAAGATGGACCCTATTCCTATGCCGGAGTTGGCCTGTGAAAAGGTTGATGACCATTATATATTGCGTGATGGTGCGGCTGGTCTATTTTTGGCTGCCAGTAAATTTCCAAAAAACCGCGAAACCAGAGCGCCACTTATTGCCGAACTTTTGTCGGTAAAGGATGATCTAGATCCCAAATACAGTTTTTTGTTGTCTGCGCCGGTGCAAGATCCCAGTGGCAACCCTAGTATTGTGCGTTACAGCCGCAAGACAAAAGAACAGTATGTGATGACAGAGGTCGACAAAAAAGCCAGTGGCTGGCGTGCTACTTATCAAGGCGGGCGTTGGATCGAGACAGAAAAAGCGAGCAAACCGGCTAAGGCTTTGAGTAAAACAAAGCGCAAAACGGCCTAATGCAAGTTGCTTTACGTTTAAGTTTCCAGCAACGAGCCTATGGGGAAGTCTTGTGGCAAGACATGCAAACCCGTTACGGCGAAACGGACAATCCTGACTACTGGCGACAGCGCATGCAGCGTCGAGCGTACCAAGGTGCCATAATTGAGCATCTGTTGGGTGCCGCTCGCAGTTTGGCCCAAGCGATACTTAAACAACAGGCAGAAACAAGGTTTGTCGATGCAGGTGCTCTTGCGCTGTGTGATATTTCTTCCCTATTGCAAGAGCAAGATTATTTATCGTCGACAGCACAGGGTCTGTTGTCGGCCTTACTAGAGGGGCATATGGGCCAGTTACAAACGGCGCAAAAAGTATTTGCTAAGGGTGTAAGCGGCCAATCGTCAACCGCTGGGGCTGATGAAGGGCAAACTATTGGGTTGCTCGCCAGTGATAACCTTGAGGAACCAGATAATTGGCCTATAGGTCAGTGGCTAAGGGATCTGAAAGAACTACAAGAGTCCACCCAAGCTGAATTATTGGAATATTAGGGGGTGTCTAATGTGGTTGTCGCTTAGACCACACATAGACATGCCTATCAGCAAGAACAGGCTCCATACTAGAGCGGCTATAACAGGGTATTAGCTACCGCGGCGGATAACTCCAACACTGAGGCCCTCGATGCTTAAGCGCTGACGATTAAGGTCAACTTCAATGGGTGAGTAGTCTTCATTCTCTGCAATTAACAACACCTTGTTGCCAACTCGTTGAAAGCGTTTAACGGTAACCTCATCATCGACCCTTGCGACTACGATTTGTCCGTTGCGCGCTTGATCAGTTTTGTGCACAGCCAATAGGTCGCCATCAAAAATACCAATATCTTTCATGGACATGCCACTGACTTGCAGTAGATAATCAGCTTTTGGATAAAACAACCCGTCAGGTAGGGCGCAATAGTCACTGATATGCTCAGCGGCCAACATCGGGCTACCAGCGGCTACCATGCCAATAATAGGCAAACCTTTGTCTTCAGCATCCATGTCGGGCACACGAATGCCACGGGAAGCTCCAGGAATGATTTCAATGGCGCCTTTACGAGCCAGTGCCTTGAGGTGATCTTCAGCGGCATTAGGAGATCTAAAACCTAGTTCTTGGGCAATCTCAGCCCGTGTTGGTGGGTAGCCCGTATCAGTGATGTGCTCACGAATACAGCTAAGAACCTGATCTTGGCGGGGAGTCAATTTTAACATAACGGCCTCTCGCTATAATGCTGCATGGTTGTCGGCGACAGTTGGGGGCGCCCATCGGTGTCGACGAGGGTAGCGACACGAACACGGATAACTGAAATCAGTTGGTATAAGTGACGACATATATTCAGTTCCTGTGATAAACTGTTTATTTATACAGGTACTGTATATAATACCAGTTATATTTGGGCTGGCAAGTGTTTTTTTGGCCCCTATACTTTGGCCTTTATCAATAAGCTAGATGCAGCTAGCTAATTATGGACTATTTCGTGGCGCAAGCAGAACAGATAAAATCGTCAATACAAACATTTTACCGCGACCTACTGGCTGCTTTGGAACTCACTCCTCGCTGGGGGCAAAAACAGATGATTGCTGCCATAGCCAACCATCTATTGGCCATTCGTCAGGACAGTGATGGCTCTCGCTTAGGAGAAAATCCGGCTTGTATCGTAGAGGCTGGCACGGGCACTGGTAAGACCCTTGCTTATATGGTGGCTTGTTTACCGGTTGCTCAGGCGCTAGATAAGAAACTGGTAATCAGTACGGCAACCATTGCCTTACAAGAACAGATTATGGAAAAGGATTTGCCCGCTATGAAGGCTAAGGGCAATCTAGATTTTGACTTTCAATTAGCTAAAGGTCGGCGTCGTTATCTTTGTGTCTCACGCTTGGACTCGGCCTTATCAAACCACGCTGCAGTTGATCCAACACAAGCGCTGTTCGAAGACGAATTAGCGATGCAGTTGGATACCGAGCAGCAGGACCTGTATCAGCATTTGCTCAAAGAACTTGGTGCTGGGCGCTGGGATGGTGATCGAGATGCTTGGCTTGACGCTATTTCTGAAGACCATTGGCGTCCGGTGACGACGGATCACAAAGGTTGTACTAATCGACGTTGTGCCCACTTTAACGAATGCCCATTTTACAAAGCCAGAGCTGGCTTGGAGCAGGCGGATTGTATTATTACCAATCATGATTTGGTACTAGCGGACCTGCAGCTTGGTGGTGGCGCCATTTTACCCGCACCAGAAGAGACCATCTATGTATTCGACGAGGGCCATCACCTAGCCGACAAAACATTGCGTCAGTTTACTCACCAACAAGGTGTGCGTCAGTTACACCGTTGGTATGGTCAAGTTCGTACTAGTGTCAAACGCTTTGCTAAAGACTGGCAGGGCGGTGGTCGTGGCGCTCAGTTAAGTGTGCAAATTCAAGAACACTTGCAAGGCCTTGAGCAAGAAATGGTTAGTCTGGAGCAGTTACTGGATCAGCCGGCCTTGCAGCCTCAGGATGATTACCAACAAGTGGCTAGCTATCGCTTTACAAATGGCCTAATACCCGATGCATTGCGTGCTCAGGCAGCACAACTGGCCTTGTTGACTACTCGCTTGAGCCGAGAATTTGATGCTCTATACAGTTTGCTTGATGATGTGGCGAAGGGAGAGCAGCAAGGTCTAGAGCGCGAACTGGCCGAAACTTATTTGGCTGTGACTGGCGCATGGGCGCAAGCAAGCATGGCACAAGGTGGTCTATGGCAATCCTATGCCCATGTGGATGAGCCAGGAGAAGTGCCTACGGCCCGTTGGATCCAGCATTGGCAAACACCAGAGCGAGTCGATGTGGAGTTGGTATCCAGTCCAATTTTGGCCAATAAAATATTGCAGCAAAACTTGTGGCAAAAGTGTTTCGCTGCCGTGATCACTTCAGCCACCTTGTTAGCCGTAGGACGTTTTGACCAGCTGTTGATGCATACCGGCCTTAGTGACAAGAGCAACATGTTAGCACTGGCTAGCCCATTCAATTTTAGCGCTTCATCGCTTACGGTCCCAAAGCAAGCCGTAGAACCTGGGCCAGAAGAGCGATTTGTGGCAGCGCTTATTGAAGCTTTGCCGCTAAACCTTAACAAACAAGAAGCTAGCTTAGTCTTATTTACCTCCAGGCGTGTTATGCATCAGGTGTTTGATGGTTTGCCGGCCAGTTGGCAAGATTTAATTTTGCAACAGGGTGGCTCCTCCAAGCAGCGCCTGTTAGAACAGCATAAACAGCGACTTGATGATGGCGAGGGTAGTATATTATTTGGCTTGGCCAGTTTTGCAGAAGGTATCGATTTGCCTGGTAATTACCTGACTCACGTGGTCATTACTCGCTTGCCTTTCACTGTGCCCGATCGTCCCGTCCCAGCAGCCTTGGCTGAGTGGATAGAAGCACGAGGTGGGAATGCCTTTATGGAAATATCCGTACCAGAAGCCAGTGTTAGACTTATTCAGTCTACGGGTCGTTTGTTGCGGAAAGAAGATGACGTAGGGCGTATTACAGTGCTCGATAAACGTTTGGTAAGTAAGCGCTATGGTAAACAATTGTTGCAGGCTTTACCGCCATATCAACAACACTTGGCCTAGGTCAGTATCGGGGATTTGTGCCCAAGCCCTAAAGGCTCTATACTCCCTCGCCAATAGACGCTAAAAGCCACCAATTTGGATTTCGACATTGCAATCACAAGAAACCACAGAAAGTAACGCCAAAAAAACCAAAACCTCTAATAGGCAAGCTAAAACTCGCCAAGAAAACTGGTCTATCGATAGTTTTCAGGTACCAGAGGCCGAGGGCAAATTGCGGTTTCATGATTTGGACTTGCCTGATGAAGTGATGCAGGGTATTCAGGCGCAAGAATATCAATATTGTAGCCCTATCCAAGCACTAACTCTGCCTGAATCCTTGCAGGGCATGGACATTACCGGCAAAGCACAAACGGGCTCTGGCAAGACGGCCGCTTTTTTGATCTCTATCATTACAGACCTACTGGATTATCCCATTGAAGGCCCCAGGCGCTTGGGCACGCCTCGTGCTTTGATTGTCGCGCCGACGCGCGAACTGGTGATGCAAATCGCCAGTGATGCTGATCAGTTAACTCGCTTTACAGATTGTCGTGTACGTCAACTAGTTGGTGGCATGGACTTTGAAGTGCAACAAAAACAGTTGCAAAAAGGCCATGTGGATATTCTAGTTGCTACGCCAGGTCGCTTGCTTGATTTCTGTCGCCGTGGGTATGTCAACCTGCGAGAGGTTGAAGTGCTGGTATTGGACGAAGCGGATCGGATGCTAAGTATGGGGTTCATTCCAGATGTACGCGCCATCATTCGCCAAACGCCAAAGAAACAAGATCGTCAAACTTTGTTGTTTAGTGCAACTTTTTCGGAGCAGATATTGCGCCTCGCAGAGCAGTGGACATTTGAACCCATACACATTGAAATTGAACCAGAAAACCTAGCAGCCGAATCCGTAGAGCAACGCTTTTTGTCGGTCTCAAGTTTTGATAAATACCGTGTGTTGCTGAATAGCTTAAGAAATGGTGATGTTGAGCGTGCTATTGTCTTTGCTAACCGTCGTCATGTCACCCGAGAGTTGGCTGAGCGTCTGCAGCGAGACGGCGTCTCTAGTGCTTTGTTATCGGGTGAAGTAGCTCAACAAAAACGCGTCAAGACCCTAGAGCGTTTTCGGACGGGAGAAACTCCGGTTATGGTTGCTACAGACGTGGCTGGCCGAGGCATTCATGTCGATGGTGTGAGCCATGTATTTAACTATGATTTACCAGAAGAGTTGGAAGACTACGTACATCGTATTGGCCGCACGGGTCGGGCCGGTGCTAGTGGTTTAGCGATCAGCTTTGCCTCTGAAGATGATGCTTTTTTGTTACCTGATTTAGAAACCTTATTGGGTAAGCCCATTACCTGTGAACCTGTACCTCAGGAACTGCTGGAAGGTTAGTATGAATAATGATCATCGCGTGTTGGTGATTGGTGGTGGCAGTTTTGGTACCGTATTGGCAGATATCGTTGCCAATAATGGCTACGCAAGCTGTTTGTGGATGCGTGATGAAGATCGGGCTACAAAGATACGCAATAGCCGAATTAATGAACGCTACCTGCCAGATTTTCGCTTACATCCTGACTTGCAAATCAGTACACACCTAGAAACAGCAATTGCGGAAGCGGATACTATCCTGTTTTCTGTACCCAGCAAGGTCTTTCGGGATGTTTTGGATCAGGTTAGAGATTTTGTTCGACCTGAACAGTATTTGGTGACCACAACCAAAGGTATTGAACCAGAACATTTTTTGCTAATGAGCCAAGTGTTGGAAGTGTATTTTCCCAACAACCCCATAGGTGTTATATCGGGCCCTAATTTGGCCAAGGAGATAGCGGCTAGGCACTTGGCGGGAACGGTCGTCGCCAGTGACCATGAAGACCTCCGTCAGCGTATGCAGGACCTATTACAATGTGCGTTTTTTCGGGTTTATGCGAGCAACGATCGTTATGGTGTTGAGTTAGGCGGGGCCCTGAAAAACATCTATGCCATTGCTGCTGGTTTAAGTGCAGCTATGGATATGGGGGAAAATACCCGCAGTATGTTGATGACTCGCAGTTTGGCAGAGATGAGTCGTTTGGCTGTACAAATGGGAGCTAATCCCATGACATTTTTAGGTTTGTCAGGTGTCGGTGACTTGATCGTTACCTGTAATTCGCCTCTTAGTCGAAACTACCGTGTTGGTTTTGCCTTAGGGCAAGGTAAATGTCTAGAAGCGGCCGTTGCCGAGTTGGGTGAGGTAGCAGAAGGGGTGAATACCTTGGCTTTAGTAAAGCAGCAGTCTGATAAGTTGGGCGTAAGTATGCCACTGGTTGATGCTTTGTATTCATTGGTCTACCAAGGGGCTGATGCTTCTGGCATGGCCGCATCCTTAATGGGACGTGATCAGAACTCTGATGTTGAATTCGTTTTGCAACGTTATTAATCCGTTCACGAAAATGAAGCGGCTGCGGTCACGCGCTAAGGCTAATACTTAGCGGTATCAAACTTGCCAGTATTGGCCATAAGGCCTATGCTTAAATAAAGCAAATTGACAGGAAGTTTCTCTATGCAAGCTTTTTTTGAAAATCTCAAATCTGAAGATTTTTGGTTGCGATTAGCATTTATGCTGTTATTTCTTATCGGCGTTGAAGTGGCACTATCGGTAATGCTACTGCTGATTATGGTGCAATTCGTTTACCGTTTATTTATGGGTAAATTGCAGGCAGAGATTTATGCTTTTAGCAGTAGCTTGTCAGCGTTTATCCACCAGTCCTATCAATTTTTGATATATCAAGTAGAAGAAAAACCTTTCCCCTTTAATGATTGGCCAAAGGCAAAAGCGATGCCAGATGAGGATGCCGAGCCATAGGATTAATTATGCGTCTGTTACTCATGCGTCATGGCGATGCCAGTTGGCAGGCTGCAAAAGATAGTCAACGGGCCTTATCAGAAAAAGGGCGGCAACAGGTTCAAAAACAAGCCCAAGATACCAGTATTGATTGGTCGATTTATGAGCAATTGTTTGCTAGTCCCTATTTGCGTACGCAGCAAACCAGTCAGATTTTACAGCAAACTTTGAATCTTAACTGGCCGCAAACGAATAGCGGCTTGATCACTCCTGATGGCGCTTGTGAGGCTGTGCAGGAGCTGCTGTTGGAGCAGCCTCAGAGCAATTGTGTTTTGGTGACTCACCAACCCTTGGTAAGTTGCTTGATTGGTTACTTCTGTCATGCCGATATCTATGCAGGTGAACCTATGATGCCGGCTTCTGTGGCGGTACTATCCGGTGAGATCTGTGCCAGAGGGTGTATGCAGTTGGAGAGCCTGCATCATGCCGAATAAAACACTATGGCAGGAATACTGTTGGCAGAATGTGGCTCAGGGGCCAATGAGTTACCAGTTTTGGGAGCTGGGAGAGGTTAATGGAGCTGGTCACGATCCAGAGGACCACACCAGTGGATCTGCTGCTGCGGTCATTGCTTTGCATGGTTGGCTTGATAATAGTGCTAGCTTTACCCCTATGTTAGAACATTTGCTATCACAGTCTGACCTGACTCGAGTCAACGTTTATGCTTTGGATTTTGCCGGTCACGGTCATAGTTTCCACCGCCCTCAAGGCTGCTTTTATACCATCTGGGATTATGCTATCGATGTGGTACAGTTTATTCAGGCAAAAGAGCTGCATGAAGTCTGGTTGTTAGGCCACTCCATGGGTGCATGTGTGGCGCCTTTAATAGCCGCAATGTTGCCTGCGAAAGTACAAGGCATATGTGCAATTGAAGGTTTGGGGCCTGTCACTACGGTGGCGTCAGAAACACCACGGCAACTGCAAAAAGCCATTGTGCGTCAGGGGCAGCAGCAACAGCGCGCTAGCAACGTGTTTGCCACGGCCGAGGATGCCCTGTTAGCTCGTTTGGGCTCAAAAATGACCTTGCAGGAACCTGCAGCTCGTTTATTGGTGGAGCGTAACTTGCTTGCTAAAGAAGGCGGCTTTGTGTGGCGTTCAGACCGCCGTGTCACCTTGCCATCGCCCGTGCGTTATAGTGAAGACCAAATATGGGCCGTGTTAGATGGCCTTTCAATGCCAGTTACTTTAGTCGTTGGTGATGCTTTGCAGCAAGATGTAGGTTTGAGTAAACGGGCCAAGCGCATACCGCATATACAGTGGAGGCGGCTATCGGGAGGCCATCATTTACACATGGAAAATCAGGTGTCGGCCTGTGCCGATGCCATTATAGAATTGCTTACGATTAATTCATAAAAGGACATAATGGAATGCCAACGGTAGCATTAGTATTGGGAAGCGGCGGGGCCAGAGGTAACGCCCATATTGGTGTAATCCAAGTGCTGCAAGAGCAGGGCTTTGATATTGTAAGTATCTCAGGTTGCTCTATGGGAGCCGCTGTGGGTGGCATGTTTGCTGCGGGTAAATTGGACGAATTCAGTGAATGGATGACGGGTTTGTCACGATTTGATGTACTGCGTTTGGTTGATATGTCATTGCTCTCAATGGGCATAGTGCGAGGTGAAAAGGTATTCTCTAAACTCCATGACATGGTGGGTGATGTGCTAATCGAGGAGCTGCCCATTCGTTACACTGCCGTCGCAACTGATTTGGTTAAACAACAAGAAGTTTGGTTTCAAAGTGGTATTTTAATGGATGCCATCCGCGCTAGTGTTGCTGTGCCAGGGCTGATCATGCCAGTGCGAGATGAGCACCGTTTTTTGGTTGATGGCGGTCTGTTAAATCCAGTGCCCATTAGCCCGACCGTTGCCGATCAAGCCGATTTGATTTTGGCTGTTAATTTGAATGCACAAACTCACCATCGCCGCAGCGTGCAACGCCCAGACTTGAATAGAGATGGTACCAGTGACCACTGGGTATACCCTGAAGCTGGTGACGTGCCCAAATTGGTCGGTAATCACTTGAAATGGAATAAAGTCGACATGATAGATCGTTGTTTTGAAACAATGCAGGCCACCTTGGCTAAATACAAGAGTGCGGGCTATGATGCAGATGTGGAAATTAACATAGATAGCAGTTCCTGTGGCTCGCAAGAGTTTTTTCGGGCTCAGGAATTGATTAAAGTGGGGCGAACTGCGACGTTGCAGGCGTTACAATTTGAGAGTTTGGTATAGGGGTGACTGGGACAGGCTCAAAGCCTGTCCATATAGGTATTAAGAAGTAATTAGGGTTAGGAACTCTGAACGCGTACGAGCGTCTTCACGCATCTTGCCAAGCAATACCGACGTTTTCATATTCGCATTTTGCTTTTGCACACCACGCATCATCATACACATATGCTGTGCTTCTATTACCACGCCAACACCCTTTGCGTCTGTTACTTCCATAATGGTATCAGCAATTTGCTTGGTCATGTTTTCCTGTATTTGTAAGCGACGGGCAAACATATCAACGATACGGGCCACCTTGGACAGGCCCAGAACCTTACCAGAAGGCAGGTATGCCACATGGCATTTGCCTATAAAGGGCAATAGGTGGTGTTCACACAACGAATACAGCTCAATGTCTTTGACGATCACCATTTCTTCGTTATCAGAAGGGAATAGGGCACCATTAATCACCTCATCCAGATCCTTTTCATAACCATTATTGAGGAATTGAAAGGCTTTAGCTGCACGCTTTGGTGTATCCTTCAGGCCTGGGCGGTCTAAGTCTTCGCCAATAGATGCAATGATTTTTGCAAATGCTTTTTCCATGATAATACCTACAGAAAATTCCTCAAAATGAGGGGCGCACGATACTGCAACTAAGGCAAAAGGTAAAGCTTGTTACACACTTTTTGGCGGTTTTATACAATAATCGCTTAGCTTTTCTATTGTTATAGAGTCTGTATTAGAGGTGAGTAAGGGTGCAGTCATGCACCTATAGGCTAGTTTGTGTAGCTAGTCTTAGCTGGCATTACATTAGCGTTTTTTCTGCTTGGCCTTATTTCTCAACAGCACATATATGGCACCGGTACCACCATCTCGGGGTTGAGCTGAGCAAAATGCTAGCACTTCTTCCACTTGTTGTAACCAATGATTGACGTGAGACTTTATTAGGGCTTTACCTGTATCTTGAAGGTCCCCCTTGTCATCACGATAGCCCGTTCCCGCTTTGCCATGGACAATCAAAATACAGCGATCTTTATGTATTTGGGCTTCGCGTAAAGCGCGCCACACCAATGCTCGGGCGCGATCGAGGTCATGGCCGTGCAAATCAATGGTGATAGAGGGGCGCAGGTGGCCATGAGTTAAACGTTTTAGACTAGCCTTGTCCAGGCCTGGGCGTGAATAACTTAAGCTTTGTTCCGAGCCAAGTAGCTCAAAACCTTCATCCCCTAGCGCGGCTAGGGTTTCAGGTTGTGTTATAGCTGCTTCTCGCCGCGCTGCTAGGCTATGGGTATCTACTTTCGCAACTGGCTGGTGATGCGTTCGCCCACTTTTTTTTAAGGGCTCTATATCTTGCCCAAGTAAGGTGCTGAATTTGTCTTTATTAGTCATGATCGGTAATGGTTCATTACAATGGCCCAATGGTATCTAGACAGAGCATAGCTTACAATACCCGCCTACAAATGAAAGGCCTTGGCGATGGTCCAGAGGTCTTATGATATAGCCCACAAATAGAGTGTTAAGGAAAAATAGCTATTATGCCAATTACCCTAGAACAGGTAATAAAAGATACCGAACAGGCCTTGCTCCAAGGCGATGTATTTTTTGGTCATGGTACAGACAATGCATGGGATGAAGCGGTTTATTTGACCCTAGGTGCCTGTGGTTTGTCTTTGGACAGCAGTACTGATGTGCTGACCACAGAGGTGAACGAGACGCAACAGGCAGTTATACAGCAGTGGTTAGTTCAGCGCATTGATAATCGAATGCCTCTGGCCTATTTATTGGGTTATACCTGGTTTGCCGGTGTGCAGTTTGCTGTTGCTGAAGAGGTCATTATTCCGCGTTCACCGATGGCTGAATTGATATTAACGCAATTTTCTCCCGTCTTACAGTGCCAACCTCAAAGGGCATTAGACTTGTGCTGTGGTAGTGGTTGTATCGGTATTGCTATGGCCTTGCAAATGGATATTGCGCAGGTAGATATGGTGGACATTTCGGCACCGGCTATTGCCTTGGCAGAACAGAATATAGCAGCCTATGAGCTGCAGCAAAGGGTGAAAGTTTACGATGCCAGCCTATATGAAGGTTTACCAACGGATAGTCGTTATGATTTGATTGTCAGTAATCCGCCTTATGTAGATGTCAATGACTTTGCTAGCATGCCGCAAGAATTTGAACATGAACCTGAGATGGCATTGGTTTCCGGTGTCGATGGTCTTGATCTAACCGCCACTATTTTAGCTGAGGCGGCCAACTGGTTGAGTGATGACGGTTTATTGGTCGTAGAGGTCGGCAATAGTGAAGTAGCCTTGCAAGAGCAACTACCAATGGTGCCATTTCTGTGGCTGGATTTAAGCAACGGCGGTAATGGTATATTCGCTTTGACGGCGGCCCAATGCCGGCAATGGCAAGAGGTATTTATAGTTTGGCAACAAGACCGTTTAGGTGCTTAACTGCGCGAATGTGGCTGACAGGCTAAGCCTTGTTCAGTTATAATTTGGTGTATTCGTATGGCTTTATTTATTGCAGTCGGTAAACGTCTTCACGGTGTTACTGAGCTGCTCAATTTCTAGGATATATTATGGCCGGTAATAGTTTCGGCAAATTGTTTACGGTAACTACTTTTGGCGAAAGTCACGGACCCGCGTTAGGCGCCATTGTGGATGGCTGTCCTGCGGGTATTCCATTAACAGAAGCTGACCTACAGGTGGACTTAGATCGTCGTAAACCTGGTACTTCTCGACATACGACCCAACGGCGTGAAGCCGATGCAGTAAAAATTATGTCAGGAGTATTTGAAGGCGTGACTACGGGTACGCCTATCGGTTTGATGATTGAAAATACCGACCAGCGATCCAAAGATTATGGCAACATTAAGGATCAATTCCGTCCCGCTCATGCGGATTACACCTATTTACATAAGTACGGAATTCGCGATTATCGCGGTGGTGGTCGATCTTCGGCTCGTGAAACTGCCATGCGTGTTGCTGCAGGGGGCATTGCCAAGAAATTCTTGGCCTCTCAGGGCATCGCTATCTATGGTTATCTTTCACAACTAGGGCCTATTGAACTAGCTTGTTCGCAGCCAGAAACCATTAATGACAATGCCTTCTTTTGTGGAGAACCGCAAAAGGTGAAGCAGTTAGAAGACTTTATGGATGCTTTGCGCAAGTCAGGCGACTCAATAGGTGCCGCCGTAACGGTGGTCGCCACGGGCGTTGCTCCGGGTCTTGGGGAGCCGGTATTTGACCGCTTAGATGCCGAATTGGCCCATGGTTTAATGAGTATCAATGCTGTCAAAGGCGTTGAAGTTGGTGATGGCTTTGCCTCTGTTAACCAATACGGTAGTGCCCATCGAGACGAAATGGCACCCGATGGTTTTCTTTCTAATCATGCCGGTGGCATTTTAGGGGGTATTAGTAGTGGTCAAGACATTATCACGCGTATCGCGCTCAAGCCTACCTCGAGTCTGCACCTGCCCGGACAGTCTATTGATGTGCATGGCAACCCTGTAGAAGTTGTTACTAAAGGTCGTCATGACCCATGTGTTGGTATTCGTGCTACACCGATAGCGGAAGCCATGGTGGCATTGACCATCATGGATCATTTTCTACGGCAACGGGGCCAGCAAGGCTGTCAGGCTAATGATGTGCCGCGAATTTAGTTAAGAGAGCTAACCTGTAATGAAAAAGCCCTTGTTGGGAATTGGTTTTGCCCTATGGAGTTTGCTTTCCATTTCTGTATTTGCACAAAACCCGAGTATTCGTTTGGCAACCACGACCAGTACTTACAATTCTGGTCTGCTGGATTACTTGTTGGCTGAGTTTCAGTCAGCGGAGGGTATTGAAGTGCAAGTTATTGCGGTTGGCACTGGCAAAGCGTTACGCATGGGTCAAAATGGTGATGTGGATGTGGTCATGACTCATGCCCCAGATGCGGAAGCTAAATTTGTTGCCGATGGTCATGGTATTGAACCCCTAGGGGTAATGTACAATGACTTTATAATAGTAGGTCCACAATCTGATCCAGCTTCACTGAGCAGTTTACATAGTGTAAGTGAAGGCTTGCAGGCTTTGGCTATTTCTGAACAGCGTTTCTTGTCCCGTGGAGATGATTCGGGTACCCACAAGAAAGAATTGCAATTATGGCAAAGCATAGAAGCTAAGCCAGGATTTTCGGGCTATCTCGAGTCTGGCCGTGGTATGGGACATACTTTGCAAATGGCTTCAGAACTACAAGGGTATACTTTGAGCGATCGTGGCACCTGGTTGGCCATGAAGGATAAACTGGACTTACAAGTTTTACTGCAGTCTGATCCTCGATTATTAAATCCATACCAAATAATCCTGATCAATCCGCAACACCATCCTCACGTCCAAGCTGACCTTGGGCGTCAGTTCCAACATTGGATGGTGAGTGAAGTGGGGCAGGCGGCGATTGGCGCCTTCCGTATCAATGGTGAAGCTCTGTTTGTGCCATCGGCGCGATAATCGAGATCGACTATGACTGACATTTGGCATACATTAATGCAAGCGCTAGCACAGCTAGCCAGTGGAGACAGCCAGTTATGGGGTATTGTTGGCGTTTCATTTAGTGTGTCTCTGTCAGCGCTCTTGATTGCGTTGTTACCCGCGTTGAGCTTAGGTTTTATTCTAGCTTATTATCGTTTTCCCGGGCGATGGGTAGCCATTAGTTTGCTTAATAGCCTACTAGCGGTGCCGACGGTCGTAGTAGGGTTGGTCTTGTACATGTTGCTGTCGCGGGCTGGCCCTTTAGGTGATTACCATTTACTGTTTACTCAGCCAGCGATGGTGATTGGCCAAATTCTGTTGTGTTTTCCGTTATTGGTATCCATGAGCTTAAGTGCTTTTCAGGCTGCTGATCATCGAGTTTTGGAAACAGCGCGTACTTTAGGCGCCAATCGTTGGCAGGCATTTACCACTTTATTGTTTGAGGTTCGGTTTGCTCTTATGGCCGCTGTCGTGACCGCCTTTGGGCGTATCATTGCCGAAGTGGGTTGTGCCATGATGGTGGGGGGTAATATCCTTCATTATACCCGTAATATTACCACTGCTATTGCCTTAGAAACTGGCAAAGGCGAATTTGTTCAGGGCGTGGCTTTGGGTATTGTTTTGTTGAGTATGGCCTTGTTTATGAACGTAACTTTGGGCTGGATGCAAAGTAATAGCCGCGTGTTAAGGCAGGTTTCCTGATGCGTTTGCAGCTTACCAATGTCAGTCAGAAATACGGTGCTGAACGCCTATTTAGTATCCCTAGTGCCACTTTGCATAGTGGTCAAGCGGTTCATTTGCATGGTGCTAATGGTGCGGGTAAATCTACTCTAATGAAAATTATGGCCGGTCTACAGACACCCACTACGGGTAAAGTAGATAGGTTGTTCGAAATGGGTGAAAAAACCAACCGACAAGCGGTCATCTATTTGCATCAGCAAACCTATCTATTTGATACCGATGTGCGTGCCAATGTGGAATACGGTTTGAAACTGCGCGGCGAGAAGAATCCGCGCAAGGTGGATGAGGCACTGACTTGGGCGCGCCTTGATCATATTCAAGACCGAGCCGCTTATCACCTCTCTGGCGGAGAGCGTCAGCGTCTAGCCTTGGCAAGGGCTCTGGTATTGAATCCTCAGATTATTCTTCTGGATGAACCCAGTAGTAATCTAGATGCCGCATCTATAGAGCGCATTCAGGAAATGTTGGCTGATCTAAAAAACCGCGGTGCCGGTTATCTATTGGCCTGTCACCAGAAAAACCTGATGGGCCAGTACTGTGATCAAAATTGGTACTTGAGCGAAAGTCAGTTGGTTGTTGATTAGAATTGTTTATAACGGGCTGGATTAGGGCCCGCTGTGGCGAAGTTAGTTAATGGTGACGTTTTTTGAAGCCTTTTTTTGGCCCACTTTTACCATTGAACCCTTTTTGAAATTTAGGCTTGTCACCGGGTACACGAAACAGTAGAAATAAGTCTTGTACTAGCTCAGGAATTTGCTCACATAATTGCTGGCAAAACTTGGGCTCGCTGCGTAGTTCAGCCAATTCCTTATCCTCATCTAAGTTGGCAGTTAACATAAAAGGCAGCAAGCTTTCTGCAACAATGTCTTCGTGTTGCTCAAACCAAGCGTCCTCTTGGCTGAACACCACTTCCATAAAACCTTGCGCCCAATATTCCAGCAGACAGTCACCTTCTTCATCTAGCTCTAGGGTTAGGTCACAGGGCAGGTCGACAATGATATCGGATTCTAAGCAGTTACGAATATAGTTATTTTCCTGGCGCATTAAGTCCAGCATGGCGGGGTCTATGTGACAGGCACTGGATAGCGGATTTTCAGCTAACACATTGGTCAACCATTCCGTTTCCGTCATGGGTTTAGGGCTCACATTGAGAGCACACAGATAGCCATGAAGGGCGATATAGTCCAGTGCCTCCTCTTTTAGATTGTCTGACAGTAAATACTCGTCAAGTAGATCTAATTGCTCGTCTGTTAAAGGTTCACATGAGTATGGCATGACCAATTGTCTCGCAGCGGGTAATGAACGCTCATTGTACCTCAATTTGGCTTATTTGGGCATTATCTAATGACTTACACTGCGGCCTCAAGGATAATAGCGCGCCATGTATGACAGTCCTCAAACACTATTGCTCAATTTATTTGGTTACGAACAATTTCGTGGTCAACAAGCGGCTATAATTAATCACCTCGTTGATGGTGGTGATGCTTTGGTATTAATGCCAACTGGTGGTGGTAAATCACTGTGTTTTCAGATACCTGCTTTAATACGTCCTGGCATGGGGGTGGTGATTTCGCCGCTGATTGCACTAATGCAGGATCAAGTAATGGCTTTGCAGCAGTTGGGTGTTAAAGCCCAGACTTTGCATTCGGCTATGGACTGGCAAACCCAACAGCATATTGAGCAACAAGCACTCAATGGTGAGTTGCAGATGCTATATGTTTCGCCTGAAAGGCTATTGAGTCAACGTTGCTTAGATATGCTCAAGGCCGTTCCCATCAGTCTGTTTGCAATTGATGAAGCCCATTGCGTGTCTCAATGGGGGCATGACTTCCGACCTGAATACTTGCAACTAGATTGCCTGCAGCAGTCATTTCCAAAAGTACCAAGAGTTGCCTTAACGGCGACTGCCGATGGACCTACTCAGGCGGAAATGGTTAAGCGTTTGCACTTACAGCAGGCCCAACAGTTTATTAGCAGTTTTGATCGTCCTAACATTCGTTATCGTGTTCTGCAAAAACAAAAGGGAAAGCAGCAGCTATTGCACTTTATTCAGTCTCAGCATCAAGACAGTGCAGGCATTGTATACTGTGGTTCACGTAAAAAGGTGGATGAGCTGGCACACTGGTTGAGCCAATCTGGGGTTACCGCTTTACCTTATCATGCTGGCATGAGCGCTGATCATCGCAATCAGAATCAAACGCGTTTTCTGCAAGAAGACGGTTTGGTGATGGTGGCTACCATCGCTTTTGGCATGGGTATCGATAAACCTAACGTACGCTTTGTGGCCCATACAGACTTGCCTAAGAGTATTGAGTCTTACTATCAGGAAACGGGCCGAGCTGGGCGCGATGGCTTGCCTGCTGATGCATGGATGATCTATGGCTTACAGGATGTGGTTTGGTTGCGTCAGCGCTTACTTGAATCGGAAATGGACGAAGCCATCAAGCGCTCTGAACAAGGCAAATTAGACGCCATGCTTGGCTTGTGTGAAGTGACCTCATGTCGGCGGCAGGTTTTGCTGGCTTATTTTGGTGAAAATTTAAAAGACGCCTGCGGTAACTGTGACAATTGCTTGGAACCTGTGGCGACCTTTGATGGCACAGAAGTGGCGCGTAAAGCACTCTCATGTGTGTATCGTAGTGGTCAACGCTTTGGGGTTAGTCATCTAGTCGATATTCTATTAGGTAAACCAACGGACAAGATTAAACAGGCCAGCCACGATAAACTGAGCACTTTTGCTATTGGTCAGGAACTGGATCAAAAACAATGGCGATCCGTATTTCGCCAGTTGTTAGCTCAGGGAATGATTGCCAGCGACCCTACAGTATATGGCGGTATCAAGCTCATGCCACAATGCCGGCCATTGCTGAAGGGGGAACAAAGCATTCAGCTGCGTTTGGATCGCAAGGTATCTAGCAAGGCTGGTAAAAAGCAACGTACACCAGTAGCGGCAGAAGACCTGGGTTTGTGGCAAAGCTTACGCGACCAGCGTATGGCCTTGGCTCAAGAGCAGTCAGTGCCACCTTATGTTATTTTTAGTGATGCGACCTTATTAGCCATGATCGAGATGAAGCCCATAAATCTTGCGCAAATGAGTCACGTGCCGGGTGTGGGCGAAAAGAAGTTGGATCGTTACGGAGATACCTTTTTGGGTGTGCTTGCAGAACATGAGCGAGCGCTTGCCTAGTCGCCAAAGCCTAGCCCTTTCTTAAACACTCGGGCAGGAACTTCAAAGACGATTATTTCTGCAACCCCCAAGTCTTGCGGAAGCAATAGAACCCGTTTGTATGTTAAAATTCCATTCAAATTAGCCCACTTTAAAGAACCCCATGGCAAGTTTACAAGAGCAATTACTCAAAGCTGGTTTGGCCAACGAAAAACAGGCTAAGCAGGCTACCAAGGCCAAGAAGAAGAAATCTAGGGATCAGCGTAAAGGCGTTGATACTGGTGAATCAGCGACTGATCGTGCAGTTCGTGAGAAGCAAGCCAAGGTTGCTCGATCTAAGCAATTGAATGCGCAACGTGATGCCGAACAACAAGCCAAAGAAAAGGTGGCTCAGGTAAAACAAATGGTAGAAGGCTGCCGTTTGGATATTAGTGATGGCGAGCAAGCCTATAACTTTGTCGACGGTAAAGCTATTAAGAAACTTTACGTTAGCAAAGAACAACAGGCCTCTTTGAGCCGCGGCCATCTAGTGATTGTCGGTATCGGTGGTGAGTACAGTGTGGTACCCACTAATGTGGGTGAGCGAGCACTGCAACGTACCGAGCGGGTATTGGTGGTAAAGGCTGATAACGCCGAGCAGCTAGTCGATGACAATGATCCCTATGCGGATTATGTTATTCCAGATGACTTAATGTGGTAAGTAAGGCCATGGTTGATATTTATAGCCCCAGATCAGAGCAAGAGTCTGAGAGACCTATAGACAAGGTTTCAGGTGTTGCTGAGTTTGAGCAAGCCAAAACCGTTAAACAACGTTTGAATAAGCTACAAAAGCGCTTGCGACGTGATGTGGGCAAAGCCATTGAGCACTACGCCATGATTGAAGCAGGAGATAAAGTGATGGTGTGTTTGTCAGGTGGCAAAGACTCCTACACTATGCTGGATATTCTGCTCAACTTGCAAAAAAGCGCGCCGCTGTCATTTGATATAGTGGCTGTCAATTTAGACCAAAAACAACCAGGTTTTCCGGCACAGGTATTACCTGAATATTTGCGCAGCTTAGGCGTTGATTACCATGTTATTGAGCGTGATACCTACAGTGTTGTAAAGGCTGTAGTACCTGAAGGTAAGACCACTTGTGGTTTATGCTCACGTATGCGACGCGGTACCCTGTATCGCTGGGCCGAAGAAAACGCCATTACCAAAATTGCGCTTGGCCATCACCGGGATGACATTCTGCAAACTCTGTTTTTGAATATGTTCCATGGCGGTAAGCTAAAAGCCATGCCGGCTCGCCTGCTAAGTGATGATGGTAAACACACGGTAATTCGTCCTCTGGCTTACGCTCGTGAAGATGATATCGCGGCCTATGCTGAACTAAAACAGTTTCCTATCATTCCTTGTAACCTTTGTGGTTCGCAGGAAAATTTGCAACGCCAGCATATCAAAGGTATGTTGCAGGACTGGCAAGCTAGGTACCCCGGGCGTATTGAGAATATGGCCACGGCCCTGCAAAATGTGGTGCCCTCACATTTAATGGATCGCCAACAACATGATTTTACTGCTACTGACAAAGCCAAAGATCAAGCTGTTGGTTTAGATGTGTTGAGTTTATAGGCCGTTTTATATTGGTGTATCAGAATTAAATTTGAACTGTGGTTTAATCGAATTTGTGTACTTTTTTAGAAAGCACATAAACTGAAGCAGGGTATGCCAACTTCCGCAACACGAGCACTGCCACCTAAATCAGGTAGGTCCACAATAGCAGCCACCTCTGTTACTTCGGCGCCAAGACGTTTAATCAAACTAATAGCCGCCATTAAAGTGCCGCCCGTAGCAATAAGGTCATCAAATAATAATACCTTATCTCCAGGACCGCAGGAATCAGTTTGCATCTCGACGGTGGTGGTGCCGTACTCAAGGGTGTAGTCTTCGCTAATGCAAGCACCAGGCAACTTGCCTTTTTTACGAACCAGAATAAGAGGGATGTTGAGCTGATAAGCTACGATAGAAGCGGCTAAAAAGCCACGTGCATCAATACATGCTATATGGCTGATCTGGGTATTCTTGAAGCGCGAGCAAAGTTCATCTACCAGGTAGTGAAGCACTTTCGGATCCTTGAAAAGAGGGGTGATGTCACGAAAGGTGACACCCGCTTCTGGCCAATCTTGGACGGCGCGGATGACGTTGCGTAAATCGATATCTTGACTCATGTTCTACTCCAGAAACTAGGACCATATTGGCAGGGTGTACAACCCCAATGCTATCATGCTCAGACCCAATATACGTTGGCTTATGGCATTGCGTAAAAGGGCTTTCATTTGTTGTGCCAGTATACCACTGGCAAGGTTGGCAGGTAATGTCCCCACCCCAAAAGCGAGCATTAGCATGGCACTTTCTTGCCAACTGCCAGCACTTGATGCCCAGATGAGGCTGGAGTATATGAGCCCGCAAGGCAACCAGCCCCAAAGCATTCCCAAGGCCAGAGCTTGAGTCAGATTTTTTATCGGCATTAAGCGTTTGGTTAGGGGTTGAATATATTGCCAGATGCCTTTGCCAATAACTTCAATGCGGCGCACACCTTGCCAAATCTGGGCAATGGATAAACCCATCAGAATGAGCATGAACCCTGCCAAGAAAAGGCTTTCTTGCAAGTAACTATTGAGCCCTATGAGCGCAGCTAAGCTACCTACTAAAGCACCAATAAAAGTATAGCTCAGCAGGCGACCTAGGTTGAAGGCGAGGCTAAAGGTGATAGCTTGGCTATCATCATGTTTTACACCTAGAGTAAGTGCCGCGCTGATGCCTCCGCACATGCCAATACAATGACCAGCGCCGGCAAACCCGATTGCCACAGCGGCTAATAGTTCTGCGCTCATGATTTGCTTTTGGGCTTGGCATCATCGGGAATAAGATCATCATCGTCGTCAAACAATATTTTACTAGCTGGGGAGTCCATGTCGTCAAACTGGCCATTTTTGAG
>JAAERS010000051.1 GCA_024230095.1 Gammaproteobacteria bacterium
CTTCAGATGATCTTTCCGCCGTAGCCTTTAGTGGCACCACCACTAATGTTGGTGATGGGGAAATGGTCAGTGTGACTATTGCTGATATCACGCAGCAGGTGGCTGTTAGCAGTGGCACTTATAACGGCACAGTGGATTTGTCATCCCTTACCTTAAGCAATAGCCTGTCGGCACAAGGTGGTATTGTAGACGGCGATGGTAATGCAACCTTGCAAGTTACTAGCGCTGTAACCGTGTCCTTTTATGATGCTCTCGTAGTCGAAAGTAGCACTGGTAACAGTGCTGATGCACTTGATGGCTTATCCTTGAATCTGTGGGAGGGCGGGGTCGATACGGGTACCGCAATGGCTGTTTCCGAGGGTGAAATCAGTATTAGCGAACTGGTCACTTTCGATGCCATTAAGCTATCAGATTCTGCAGCATACTCTAGTGATATAAGCCTCACTGATGCTCGTATGATTTTGCAACAGATGGTTGAAATAATAGACCTATCAGGGACTGCATTACAAGCGGCGGATATCAACAATGATGGCAATATAAGCCTCACTGATGCTCGTGCAGTGTTAAAACACATGGTGGAAATTTCAACTATGGATACTTTTGATCTGGTCGACAGTAATGGCGCTTTAGTGACCAGTTTATCTCCCTTGTCTACCGGTGATGCACCGATATATAGCTTGGTTATGAATGGTGATGTGAATGAAAGCGGCAGCTTCTCTACGGACTATATTACCACCATTGATATTGTTTGATTGTCCGGTAAAAAGTGTCGTAATATAGTTTTTCTTTAATAATTTAGAAAGGTGATTTAATGGCCAACATGCCGCCCGAATTTTTGATTGATCAGGTACAAAATGTCAACGTCCAAGGCCCACTGGTAACCGTTACCTATGGCCGTATAGTGAGGGCCGAAGGCGACAAAGACGATGAAGCCACCAACACGATGAATGAACGCGTCCAGGTGACCATGACCACCCCTAATTTCCTCAATACGGTTAATGCCTTGGGCCAGATTGCCAAGCGTATTGTGGAAAGCAAAAAAACATCTGATGCGGCCGATGAAGAAAAGCCAGAAACCGACGCGGCTAACGAGAAAGAATAACATTGTACAGTCTTACTCTGCCTCTGCTTTGGCAGAGTAAGACCATGTTAGCAGGTCGCCTGCCAGCAACGACATAATCAAGCTGACTAATCAACACAAGATGCTATTAGCCAATTTCTAACGCGCTAAGTTCATGGGCAATGGCCGCGCCCAAGCGGGCATTATTGAGCACCAGTTGAATATTGGCAGCCAAGCTGTTGCCGCCTGTCACCTGGGCAATTTTGGCCAATAAATAGGGCGTTGTTTGCTTACCTGTAATGCCTTGCTGTTGCATTTCCCCAATGGCACTGGTGATCACATGCTCTATGGCTTCAGAATCCATGGCATGGACGTCGGGAATGGGGTTGGCTACCACCACCCCACCGTTCAGGCCTAAATGCCACTTGGCTTGCAGGGCCTTGGCAATGCTGGCCGCAGAATCCAATTGGTAATCCACCTCAAACTCACTGCTTTGGGTGTAAAATGCGGGCATCACCTTGGTTTTATAACCCACTACCGGCACGCCTTGAGTTTCTAGATACTCAAGGGTTAAACCAATATCCAGAATGGACTTAACTCCGGCACAGACCACCGCTACCGAAGTACGAGCCAGTTCCTGCAAATCGGCCGAAATATCCATACTGGTTTCGGCTTGTCGGTGCACCCCGCCAATGCCGCCCGTAGCAAATACTTTGATACCTGCCATGGCCGCAATAATCATAGTCGAGGCAACCGTTGTGGCACCATCTAGCTGCTGGGCAACAATAAAGGGCATATCCCGGCGGCTGGTTTTAATCACCTCTAAACCACGTTCACCTAAATGTTGAATTTGCTGGTGATCCAAACCTACCGTTAAGCGGCCATTAATAATAGCAATGGTGGCAGGTTCTGCGCCCTGTTCGCGCACCGTTTGCTCTACTAATAGGGCGGTTTCCACATTCTGCGGGTAAGGCATGCCGTGGGAAATAATGGTCGATTCCAATGCCACCACAGGTTGCTTATTGGCCAGTGCCGTGGCTATACGTGGGTGAATATCTAAATAAGGCACTAGGGCAGATGACTGATTTGGCATGGATGTTCCTTTAACACGCGTTGTAATAATTGGGGGGTTAATTGGGGGTTGATAGTGGCTTCGCTAAGCATGGCGATATGGGCACAGGCCAAGCCCCAGGCGACGTTTTCAGTTGCTGCCAGGCCTTGCATCCAGCCAGCACATAGGGCCGCCATCATGGCATCACCCGCCCCATTACTATTGATGATTTGGTCAGTAGCAATGGCGCTTTTTGGGGCCATAATAAACTGTTCTTTAGGGCCTGCATATAAGACTCCCCGGGGGCCAAGACTTAAATACACATGCACGACACCCTGTTGCCGAAACCACTGTGCCAACTCGGCCAACTGGGTCTTGCTGGGTGTTGGGCCCAGATTGGTGCCCGCCATGGCTTGCGCCTCAGCAAGATTGGGTTTGAGGCTATGAATGTATGGCAAAAAGGGTTTGATGCGCTGGGCTTTGGCCACCGAGACGGTATCAACAAACAGCTTCTGAGAGGGCAGATTTTGGGTTACAAAAGTCCAGCAATGGGGTGCCAGATTGGCGTCCAGCATCACTATGGATGCGGCCTGTAGTTGTGCCAGATAGGGCGCTAGCTGCGCTTTGCCAAACTGGTCAATCAGGGCCATGTCCGCAATAGCCACCTGCATATCACCGCTTTCATCAATGATCGATAAGTAGGTGGAGGTGGTTTGTTCTGGCATAGTGACCATGCCACTGACGTTAATGCCCAGATCAGCACAATTTTGTCTGAGCCAAGTGCCATTGGTATCAGCGCCGACCGGCGCCAATAACCAACAGGGCTGCTGCAGGCGGGCAAGGTTCTCGGCGATATTGCGCCCCACGCCCCCTGGACTACTGGTGACGCGTCCTGGATTGGATGTGTGCTCCTGCAAGGTTTGGCTGGGGGCCCCTAATAAGTCCACATTGGCGCCACCAATAACGGCGCAATAAGTATTTATAAGAACTCCGCTTGAGGCGGTGTCTGGCGACTCACATGCAGGGCATCAGCCAAGGTTAGGGTGCCATTCATAAAGGCGCGGCCAATGATTGCACCGGCAATATTGGGCAGCAGCTGTAAAGTGGAAATATCATTGAGAGACTTTACGGCACCACTGGAAATAACTGGAATGGCCAGCTGGTTAGCCATTTGTGTGGTTATGGCAAAGGTCGCCTCAGGGTGGTCTGCATCCAAGTCAATATCGGTATAAATGATAGCGGCCACCCCATGATGCTGCAGATCCTTGGCGATTGCCAACGGTGTATAGATGGTTTCTTGGGTCCAGCCGTGGCACATAACCTTGTTTTGGCGCGCATCAATAGACACCACCACCTGATCGGGATAATGGCTGCATAGCTCGTGTAAAAAGTGGCGATCTTCTATGGCTGCAGTACCAATCACTACTCTGGCGGCGCCTTGTTCAAACCACCAGCGGGCACCTTCAAGAGTGCGAATGCCACCCCCTACCTGAACCGGCACGTCGACTTGCTGAATAATCTCCAGTACGGCTTGGTTGTTGTCATGACCGCCGCGCATAACATTGTCAAGATCCACAACATGCAGCACTTGTGCACCTTGGGCTACAAATTGTTGGGCCACTTCTAAGGGGGAAATATCATACACAATAGGGTCTTGCATATGGCCACGGCGAAGATTAACACACCGGCCATTTTGGATTTCAATATCTGGGTATATAACCATACTCGATCTCCTGTTTATTGCTGAGATGCGCCTAGGCTCGGCTATGGGCGCAGAGCAGCGATGGCTAGACGCATAGGCAAGCCACTGTGCTGATTGGCTAACCACGTTCTTGTAGAGCATAGGCAGATATGGCTCGGATATCAAGCGATTGATACCCAGCGAATGGGGGCCGCGATGGCTATTGTTAATTCATTGCCGCCAGAGCCTTGCAAATAAACGCCCATGCTAGTCGCACCAACCATAGACGTTGATGTGTGCCGCAGTATAATGAGCCTGGGTTGTAAAGAAGCTGGCTGTTAAGGTAAGTAGATATGGATTATGTGACGGGTTTTGTCGCTGGCTTGGCGCTTATTGTTGCTATTGGTGCCCAAAATGCGTTTGTTTTGCGGCAAGGCCTGTTGCGTGAACATGTGCTGCCATTGGTTTTGTTTTGTGCTGCCGCGGACGCACTGCTGATAGTGGCAGGAGTGGCTGGTTTGGGCGCTCTTATAGAAGCTGAACCCATGGCGCTGAATGTGATTCGTTATGGCGGTGCGGCTTATCTGGCATACCATGGTTATGATGCCCTAAAACGCATGTGGCATAGCGAGAAAATGACCGTTACTGCCGGTAGTGGTGTGAACCTGAAAACGGCGTTACTCATGGTAGCGGGCTTTACCTTTCTTAATCCCCATGTTTATCTGGATACGGTCATCCTACTAGGAGCCCTGGCCAATCAGGTCGGGGGTATGCGCTGGGCTTTTGCCACCGGTGCGGCGCTGGCCAGCGTGGTATGGTTTTTCGCTTTGGGCTATGGGGCACGGTTGTTAACGCCAGCTTTTGCTAAACCTTTGGCCTGGAAGATATTAGATGGCCTCATTGCCCTAGTAATGCTGGGCTTGGCGCTGACACTTTTGTTGACTGAGTTATAATAACTGGGTCATAGTTATGTGCAATTCGCCGATCAAGTAATTTGTTATGCCCGAACCAATTATTAAGCAACAAAGACGTTATAGCCGCTGGATGTATGCCCTCATGTGGGTGGGTGTGTTGTTTTTACTGGTGGTGTTTTTTCAAGACCAATTAGCCGAGCAATATAATCCCAATCAGCAATTGGCGCAGCAACAAAATGCTGGCTCGGCCGTGGTATTGCAGCGCAATCGCCAAGGCCATTATGTAGCCAGTGGCCTGATCAATGGTCAAAAGGTGGTGTTCTTATTGGATACGGGCGCCACTGATGTGGCCATTCCAGAGCATGTTGCCAGGCAACTGGGTTTGCGCTTTGGGCGAGAGGGCCGAGTCAATACGGCCAACGGTGTCTCGCGTACCTTTGATACCATGCTTAACTCAGTGAGTTTGGGAGGCATTAGTCAGGCTCAGATTCCAGCCGTTATTGCCCCGGGCTTTGATTCAGATGCGGTTTTGCTGGGCATGTCTTTCTTAAAGCACATTGAATTTACCCAGCGAGGTAATACTCTGACATTGCGCCAATAGCACCATGTTAAGCACCAAACTCTAGTGCTTAGTCAGCACACAACCAGTCTTGTGGGCTGTGTAAACAGGGCCGGAAATAAGCAATTATACGGCCTTGTTGATGGGGGTCGAGCCGTGTCCTTGGCCACACTCCCTGGCCATGCACGGCGTGACGATGCAGCAGATAGGCCCCGCCAGAAGGCACCTGTATAGCCTGGGGCTTAATGTGCTGTAATATGTGCCAGCGCAATGCTTGATAACTGTCTGTTAAATCTATTTCTTGCCACTGGTGTGGGGGTGTGTGCTGTAATTGTTGTTGCAACCAGGTTTGTATCAACTTGTGGGATCCCGGCCATATCATAAGCGGCCCTGCATCCGGCGGGTGTTGGGTTAAAGGAATGCCCAAAATAAAGCTGTGTTGCTCCGTAAGGTGTCGTCGTCGGTGTTCTCCCATAGGGCGCAAGCCATCAAGGTGCGCGGCAAAGTACTGTTGGCGAAAAGCAAAGGCAGCGTCTGACTCTTGGCTATTGGGCTGCGGGTAGCCCGGCATACATGCCGATATTTGTGCTTGATCAAATGCCATACTAGCAAGAGGGCAATGCAGATAGTCGGCCAATAGCTGTCGTAACGACTCGGCCACTTCTGGGCCGTCCTCAGTAAGGCGGCCGAGGGGGTCATTAGGCAGTGCATTAACACCGACAAACCAGGTTTTTTGATAACGCCACCATTGTTGCAACTCAGGCGCCGCCATCCGTTCTAGAGCCACGGGTAAGGCCTGTTGACGCCATGCCTCGATAGCGGGCTGGGCAGGCAAACATACCCAGCCTTTACTTTGCAGTTGGTGTAGGTAGTGTGGCGGCGTCAATTGGCTATGGCTCATGGTGGCTCGTGTGGTTAGAAGTGGCCCTGCCAGCCAATGTTAGCTAGTCGCCGCGTTTTGAGTCAAACCAAGCCAGCTTGTCATGCAGATCGACCACGCGACCGACAATAAATAGGGATGGCGACATAACAGTTTGGGCGGCCATAACACTGGGCATTTGGCTAAGGTCGGAGATGATCACGCGTTGATCCTGAGTGGTGCCTTTTTCTATTAAGGCCGC
>JAAERS010000052.1 GCA_024230095.1 Gammaproteobacteria bacterium
AAGTGATTAAGCCAATTACACCCATTTCTATGGTGGTTAGTTTGCTGATGTTGTTGGCCCTGATGATAGGTCCGGTTGCCGCTGCATCGCTACCTGATTTTACCGAGCTAGTCGAAGAGGCGGCGCCTGCGGTGGTGAATATTAGCACCACTCGCGAAATAAATCGGCGCCAGGCCTCTGCGCCTTTCAATTTTCCCGGTCAGGAACAAATTCCGGAAATATTTCGACACTTTTTTGAGCGTCAATTCCCTGACATGCCGCAACAAAATGAGCAAGATGATCAGGGGCAGCAACAAATGCCCCGGTCTGTGCCTCAGTCTTTAGGTTCCGGTTTCTTGATTAGTGAGGATGGTTACATTCTGACTAATCACCATGTAATTGCCCAAGCCGATGAGATTCTGGTACGGCTCAATGATCGCCGTGAGTTGCAAGCGCAGCTTGTAGGTAGTGATGAGCGTTCTGATCTGGCCCTGCTTAAAATTGAGGCTCAAGGCCTGCCACATCTGACTTTGGCTGATTCAGATGCGCTCAAGGTGGGCGAGTGGGTGCTAGCCATTGGTTCACCTTTTGGTTTTGATTACTCGGTAACCGCTGGTATTGTCAGTGCCAAAGGCAGGAATTTGCAGTCTGATACCTATGTGCCTTTTATTCAAACTGACGTGGCCATCAATCCAGGCAACTCAGGTGGCCCCCTGTTTAACCTCGATGGGGAGGTAGTGGGCATTAACTCACAAATTTATACTCGCTCTGGTGGTTTTATGGGTTTGAGTTTTGCTATACCAAGCAATATGGCGCGCAATATTGTTGAGCAGTTGCGTGACAACGGTGCCGTCAATCGGGGTTGGTTGGGTGTGCATATTCAGGAAGTGAGTCAGGACTTGGCTGAATCCTTCGGCCTTGATAAAGCGATCGGTGCTCTGGTCGCCGAGGTGGTGGAGGATAGCCCAGCCGCAGTGGGCGGCTTGCAGGCTGGTGATATTATAACTCATGTAAATGGCCGTGAAGTTATTAAGTCAGGACAGGTTGTTCACTATGTTGGTGCCTTGGCGCCGGGTAAGGAAGCCGAGTTTACGGTTGTTCGAGACGGGGCCAGTATGCAGGTTAAGCTGGTTATTGGCAGTTTGGCTGATGCCGAAGCTAAAGCGAAAGAAATAGCCAAAAGCCAGGATGTTTATGTCGAACGTTTGGGCTTAACGGTATTGAGTTTGGATGAAGATTTAGCGATTGAGTTACGCCTCAAATATGGTGTAGTGATCAGCGCTGTTGATGCTGAGACAGCTGCCGAGTTGGATTTGCGCGCTGGGGATATTATTACTAGCATGGCCAACCGCAAGGTGCTTGACCCTCAGCAGTTTGCTGATTTAGCACAAGCCCTGCCAAAAGGCCGTTCAATTGCTATACGCATAGTGCGCGATGGCCGCTCTATGTATCAGGCATTTCGCCTTAATGACTAGTCATAGGTAAGCCACTAGTTATAGCAAGGTGATGATGGGGTTGCGCGTTGTGGGGGCAAGGTATTGGCCCCACGCGCAGCTTTTTTGCTGGAGTATTTCTGGAGTTGGTTGGCTATGCTAAGCGGGCTTGGCGAGCAGTGACTGGGTGACTAACCCATGGATGGTGCGTTGATTAGTCTTAAAGGGCTATTACTAACCCTTTAAGGTGTGGTTTGGTGATGTGAAGAGGACCCTTTTTAGTGGTGGTTAGGGTGGCTTTGCTGTACAATTTGGCCCCTTGTGAGCACTGCCTTTTTTTGCCCCCATAGGGGCTATTGGTAGATAGAGATTTGAGTCACCCAAGGTACTGGCATTCGCTGCCAAAAGCCGTCAGGAATACCTGCATGTCCATTAATCCAAACATTCGTAATTTTTCCATTATTGCCCATATCGATCATGGTAAATCCACCATAGCTGACCGCTTTATTCACCTTTGTGGTGGCCTTAGTGACCGTGAAATGGAACATCAGGTGCTGGATTCTATGGATATTGAGCGCGAGCGTGGTATCACCATTAAGGCGCAAAGTGTGACCTTGAATTTTACCTCCAAGCGCAACGGCGAAGTCTATCAGTTGAATTTTATTGATACACCAGGGCATGTGGACTTCTCCTACGAGGTGTCTCGCTCCCTTGAGGCCTGTGAAGGTGCATTGTTAGTAGTCGATGCCGCTCAGGGTGTTGAGGCACAATCGGTAGCTAATTGCTATACCGCCATTGAGCAAGGTCTAGAAGTAGTCCCCGTACTGAACAAGATGGATTTGCCCCAAGCAGAGCCTGAGCGCGTAAAGCAGGAAATCGAAGAAGTGATTGGTATCGATGCCACAGATGCTGTTGCCGCTTCGGCCAAGAGCGGCATGGGTATAGAGGATGTGCTGGAGCAACTGGTTGAACTGGTGCCGGCACCAGATGGGGATGAAGATAAACCATTGCAGGCGTTGATTATTGATTCTTGGTTTGACAACTACTTGGGAGTGGTCTCTCTGGTGCGTATCAAGCAAGGTGTGATGCGTAAGAAAGATCGTGTGCTGGTAAAATCCACCGGCAATCATCATAACATTGATGACTTGGGTATATTTACCCCCAAACGTACCTCAACGGGCGTGCTAAAGGCTGGTGAAGTGGGCTATGTTGTGGCTGGCATTAAAGACATTCATGGTGCCCCCGTGGGTGATACCTTGACCCACGTGAAAACCGCCGACGTTGAAAGTTTACCCGGCTTCAAAAAAATTAAGCCGCAAGTATATGCTGGCTTGTTCCCGACCAGTTCAGATGATTACGAAGATTTTCGTGAAGCGCTAGCTAAATTGAGCCTTAACGATGCCTCTTTGTTCTATGAGCCAGAAAGTTCTGATGCCCTAGGTTTTGGTTTTCGCTGTGGCTTCCTTGGCATGTTGCACATGGAAATCATCCAAGAGCGTTTAGAGCGTGAATACAATCTGGATCTGTTAACCACAGCGCCCACTGTAGTGTATGAGTTGGAACTAAATAATGGCGATACGATCTATGTAGATAACCCATCCAAATTACCGGACATGGGGCGCGTTAATGAAATGCGAGAGCCGATCGTAGAAGCTAATATTTTGGTGCCACAAGAACACTTGGGTAATGTTATTAGCCTGTGTGTAGAAAAGCGTGGCGTGCAGCGTAATATGCAGTTTATGGCGACTCAGGTGGCGATCACCTATGATATGCCCATGAGTGAAGTGGTGTTGGACTTTTTTGATCGTCTAAAATCAGTCAGTCGTGGTTATGCTTCTCTGGAATATAACTTTGTGCGTTTTCAAGAAGCCAAGTTGGTACGTTTAGATATTTTGATCAATGGTGACCGAGTTGATGCTCTGGCTGTCATCATGCATCGGGACAACGCTCAGGGTCGGGGCCGGGCCTTGTGCGAAAAGATGAAAGAACTGATTCCACGGCAGATGTTTGATGTTGCTATACAGGCGGCCATTGGTGGGCAAATTATCTCGCGGACTACGGTGAAGGCTTTGCGTAAAAACGTGACAGCCAAGTGTTATGGTGGTGATATAAGCCGTAAAAAGAAATTGTTGGCCAAACAAAAAGAAGGCAAAAAGCGCATGAAGCAGGTTGGTAGTGTGGAAATTCCACAAGATGCTTTCTTGGCTGTGCTCAAGGTAGACGGTTAACCCCGGTTTGCTTGACTAGGAGAAACACATGGATTTTGATTTTGAGTTGGTGCTGGTTGTAGGCTGTGCCCTGTCAGGTATCGGTTGGGCTGTGGAGGCTTGGTGGTGGAAGCCGGCGCGCCTGCGTCGCTTGAATGACTCCGTTGTTGCCGCCGGAGGACAGCTGCCAAACGATAGCCAATTGGCACTGCTTAAGGAGCCTGCGATAGCTGAATACAGTCGCTCTTTTTTTCCTGTATTGGCCCTTGTATTGGTGCTGCGCAGCTTTCTGTTCGAGCCTTACCAAATTCCGTCTGGTTCCATGTTACCTACCCTGCAGGTAGGTGATTTCATTGTGGTTAATAAATACACCTATGGCCTGCGTTTGCCTGTGATGGGCACTAAGATTATGCGTGTTAATGCACCACAGCGTGGTGATGTTATGGTGTTCAAATTCCCCCATGATACGGATATAAAGTACATCAAGCGTGTCGTGGGCATCCCCGGCGATAGCGTCACCTATGTAAATAAACAGATACTGATCAATGACAGGCCTATTCCACAAGAGTATGTGGGAATGGATATTAGTGGCAATGAAATTATGCGTGAGGCCTTAGGAGATACCAACCACCTCATGTGGAAGCGTCCAGGTGATGGCCAAAACTGGCGCACAGAAGTTATTCCTGAAGGACATTATTTCATGTTGGGTGATAACCGAGATGGTAGTAATGATAGTCGCTATTGGGGTCTAGTTAAGGAAGAGCTGATTGTGGGCAAGGCTGTGGCCGTGTGGATGCAGTGGAAGAAGCTCTTTAGTTTGCCGAGTTTCTCTACCGTTGGTAGCATTGAGTAAAGCCATGAAATCTGCCAGTAGTCATGCTCAGCAACGAAATCTGCAAGCTCTCAATTTGCGCTTGGGCTATCAGTTCAAGAACCCAGATCTATTGCAGTTGGCATTGAGCCATCGTTCGGTGGGTGCTAATAACAATGAACGCTTGGAATTTCTTGGTGATTCGATTGTTAACTTTGTAATTGCTGAAGCTTTGTATCGCAAATTTCCTAAGGCTAAAGAAGGCCAATTAAGCCGCCTTAGAGCCAGTTTGGTAAAGGGTGTTACCTTGGCTGAACTTGGCAAAGAGCTTGGCTTGGGAGATTGCTTGCGCTTGGGTACTGGGGAGCGAAAAAGTGGTGGTCAGCGCCGTGAGTCTATTCTTGCTGATGCCTTGGAATCTACTATTGGTGCCATCTATCTAGACAGTGATATGAGTACTTGCCAGGCCTGCATTTTGACTTGGTTTGATGGTCGTTTGCATGACTTGGACTTGGATACTAATAACAAGGATGCAAAAACGCGCTTGCAGGAATATTTGCAGGCGCGTAAACAAGAACTACCGGTATATGATCTGGTGCAAGTTAAAGGTCAGGACCACGAACAGACTTTTGTTATGTCGTGTCAGGTTGAGATGCTGGGTAAATCCACACAGGCAGAAGCCAGCAGCCGCCGTATTGGTGAACAAAAAGCGGCAGCTTTAGCCTTACAGCTGCTAGAACAATCCGCTCCAGAGGAAATTTGATGAGTGACCTAATGCACTGGTTGGACGAGCAACCATCAGCATCACAACAGTGTGGCTATGTGGCGATTGTCGGCCGCCCCAATGTGGGTAAGTCAACCTTGTTGAATCATATTCTAGGTCAGAAGATCAGCATTACCTCGCGCAAGCCACAGACTACTCGGCATCAAATACTGGGTATTAAAACTCAGGGTGATGTACAGATTGTCTATGTAGATACGCCAGGGTTGCACCTAAATCAAACAGATAAAGCAATCAACCGTTACATGAACAAGGCGGCATCTAGTGCCCTGAAAGACGTTGATGCTGTGGTTTTTGTTCTGGATCGTACTTGTTGGAATGAGGCTGATGAGCACGTTTTTGAAAAGGTGCAGCACGTGCAATGCCCTGTTATTGTGGCCATCAATAAGGTGGATATTCTCGACGACAAGGAAACGCTTTTGCCCTTCTTGCAAATGGTGCAAAGCAAGCTGCCTGATGCTACTTTGGTGCCGATTGCGGCCAAACACGGACGTCATGTTGAGCGTGTTGAAGAGGCCGTGATGAGCCACTTGCCCCACAGTCAGCATTTTTTTCCAGAACACCAAATAACTGACCGTAGCTCACGCTTTATTGCTGCTGAATTGGTGCGCGAAAAGATTATGCGGCAGTTGGGGGACGAACTGCCTTATCAGATGACCGTCGAAATCGAAGAGTTTGAGCATGATGGTCGAGTATTGCATATCAGCGCTTTGATTCTAGTAGAGCGTAACGGCCAGAAACGCATTCTGATCGGTGATAAAGGTGAACGCATCAAACAGATCGGTCACGACGCACGCTTGGATATGGAGCGCATGTTTGACACCAAGGTAATGCTGAACCTGTGGGTAAAAATTAAAAGCGGCTGGTCTGACGATGAACGGGCTTTGCAAAGCCTGGGTTACGACGGCTTGGAGTAAACGGTGTTTGACGCTGGCCAACTGCAACCTGCTTATGTCTTACATAGTCGGCCATTTCGTGACACGAGTTTGATTGTAGATGCTTGGTGTATGTACACTGGGCGGCAAACGTTATTGGTAAAAGGAGCGCGTAAAGCTCAGGGTCGCCAGCCAGCTAAACGCACGCTGTTACAACCATTTCAGCCACTGCAGCTCAGTTATAGGGGGCGTGGCGAAATGAGTTTGTTGACCCAAATTGAAGGGGCGGGTGTGCCCCTGATGCTACAGGGAAAGGCACTCTTCAGTGGCCTGTATATGAATGAGTTGTTGCTACGCTTATTGCCTATCGCTGACCCTCACGTTGACTTGTTTGCATATTACCAGGCCGGATTAAATCATTTGCAAAGAACACAGGATGTTGAACCGGCATTACGTAGTTTTGAATCCAGCTTGTTAATGGAATTGGGCTACCATGTTGACTTGTCCTGCGATATGGTCAGCAGAGCACCTATTAATGCCAAGGCGGGGTATCTGCTGATCGCACTGCAAGGTGTGCAAGAGGTAGCTTTGGGCTCCGTGGCGGCGGGCGCGATGGTCCTGCCTGGTGTGGCCCTGCTAGAGTTGCTGGCCGGGGGCGAATTGAGCCCTCAAGCACGCAAAGTGGGCAAGTATATAGCCCGAACTAATTTGGATGCGGTATTGGGTGATAAGCCCTTACGCAGTCGGGAATTATTCCGCCAACTTGATTTTAATGGAAGTTGAATATGGTAAAGGCCGTTGGTACCGATATTGTAACAATTGAAAGGGTTGCTGCAGCAGTTAAACGCGGCGGTGAGCGCTTTTTGGAGCGTATTTTGACACCATTTGAACAATCTCAGTATCAGGCCAGAGGCAACAGCATTAGCTATGTGGCGAAGCGCTTTGCCGCCAAAGAAGCTGTGGCTAAGGCCTTAGGTACCGGGATAGGTCGAGGTATTTCTTGGCAACATATACAGATTGAAAATGATGAGCAAGGGGCGCCACAATTAGTGCTCACGGGCCCTGCTGCAGAACGTCAGGCACAATTAGGTTCACGCCAAGCCCATATCAGTATTGCTGATGAGGTGGATCAGGCTATCGCCTTTGTGGTGTTGAGTTAATTGAATAATTGAGGACGCCTTTACACAGTTAGCCATTTTGTTTGCCGTTAATACAGCAACGTCTATAAAGGCACAACTCGCGTCGATCAATGACTCTTAATGATTGCTTCACTTAAGAAGGGCGCTTTTTGCACGCTAGCGCAGAGTGTAGTAGCAGTTTATAAAAAGGTTTCATAGGGTTTCAGGTTGACCTGAACAATGAGGAACACCAGGATGAGTGGATTACCAAAATTTCCTACTATTGAAGACTATATCGGTCACACGCCGCTGGTGAGGTTGCAGCGTTTACCCGGTGAGACTAGCAACATCATTTTGGCCAAACTGGAAGGTAACAACCCGGCTGGTTCGGTCAAAGATCGCCCCGCATTAAGCATGATCAACGAAGCTGAAAAACGCGGTCAAATTCAGCCTGGCGATACCTTAGTTGAAGCAACCAGTGGTAATACTGGCATTGCCTTGGCAATGGCGGCGGCTATTAAAGGTTACAAGATGGTGTTAATTATGCCCGATAACATGAGTATGGAACGCAAAGCGTCCATGTCGGCTTATGGGGCGACATTGATCGAAGTGACACCAGAACAAGGCATGGAGGGGGCCCGTGACCTCGCTATTGCCATGCAAGAGCGTGGTCAAGGTGTATTGTTGAACCAGTTCGCTAATCCTGATAATCCTTTAGCCCACTACCAAACGACAGGGCCAGAAATCTGGCAGCAAACGCAGGGCAAAATCACTCATTTGGTCAGTTCCATGGGCACTACGGGCACCATTATGGGATTGTCAGACTATTTTAAAGAGCAAAATCCAGCAATACAAATACATGGCTTGCAACCCACTGATGGTTCTTCTATTCCGGGTATTCGCCGTTGGCCAGAGGCTTATCTACCCGATATATTTGATAACACCAAAGTGGATGCAACCATTGATATGGAACAAGCCGAGGCGGAGCAAACTATGCGCGATTTAGCTACCAAAGAAGGTATTTTTTCCGGTGTGTCTTCAGGTGGTTCTGTGGCAGGGGCTTTGCGCTTGTCCAAACAAGTGAGCAATGCCGTTATTGTTTGCATCATTTGTGATCGTGGCGACCGCTACTTGTCTACTGGGGTTTATAACTAGTTATGGCTCGTTTATCACCGTTACAAAAAAAGCTGAAGCTAAAGCAAAAAGCCGCCTCTACTAAGCAGCAAAATGCTCAAACTCAAGCCGCTACCGAGGCCGTCACTTTGCCGAAGGGCAAGCATATCCAAGTGGCATTGGATGACTTTAGCCATGATGGTCGCGCTGTTGGCCGCTGGCATGGTAAAGCGGTGTTTGTCGCTGGGGCGCTGCCCGGTGAACAGATACAAGCCGAAGTGTTGCATGATCACAAAAATTTTGCGGAAGCAAAACTTTTGCAAATAAACCACTCTAGTGACCTACGCCAAGTCCCGCCTTGTCCCCATTATATAGACTGTGGTGGCTGCCAGTTACAACATGTAAAGCCTGAGCATCAGGTAACTTTGAAACAGGCTGCTATAGCCCAGCAATTACAGCGTATTGGTAAAGTTGATGTACCTAACTGGGTTGCTCCTTTAGTGTTTGATAGTCAGGGTTATCGCCGGCGGGCGCACTTAGCAACCCGCTATTTTGCTGATAGTCATACCTTATTATTGGGGTTCCGACAGGCTGGGCATCGGCATATCGTGCCCATCGATCACTGTGTGGTGTTGGAGCCGGCTTTGGATGTATTGATCAGCCCTCTTCGCACGGCTATATTGGCGACGGCTGATCCTAGTGCTTATAGTCATGTGGAGCTGTTGCAAGCGGATCAACAAAAGCTGGTGGTTTTGCAGTCACAAGCGCGACTGGCCGGTGAGGATGAGCAAGTATGGCAGGAACTTGCCCTAAGCACTGAGGCGGCCATTGAAGTACGTCAGCCTGATGAGCAAGTCAGTTACTTTGGTGATGCCAATGGTCTATGCCAATATCAGCTTGCCATCGGTGCTGATAGTCATCGAAAACAAGATAACCTACGCATCGCATTTTCTAGTCAGGATTTTGTGCAGGTAAATGCTCAGGCGAATACAGCTATGGTGCAACAGGCTATGGCATGGTTGCAAATTCGGCCTGATGACAAAATATTGGATTTGTTTTGCGGCACGGGTAATTTTTCTTTGCCGGCCGCCAGCTTAGGGGCTAGCGTCCTAGGGGTAGAAGGTGATGCTGCTATGGTGCAGCAAGCAGCGAGCAATGCGCAGCTAAATGATCTAACAGTAGAGTTTAAAAAAGCAGACCTGTTTGCTGCTGATGCACGTCACATTTGGCATGGGCAGCATTTTAACAAGGTTCTTATGGACCCGCCACGGGCCGGTGCCAAGTCGGTGCACAAGCTCTTGGCAGGCCAGCCTATTGAAAAATTGGTGTATATATCTTGTAATCCCGCTTCCATGGCAAGGGACTTACAAGGGTTACAAAAATTAGGGCTTAAAATTGTGCAAGTGGGCAGTATTGATATGTTCCCTCATACACCCCATTTAGAAGTAATGACGCTGTTAGAAAAAGCCTAAAGGAATTGGCAATAGACACTTTGACTTAGCCGCGGCGTCTAATAATTATAAATAGTGGATTTGTATTATGGTTCAAGTACGTGATCATCATCCAATTAAGTCCGATGGCAGTATCGACATCACTGTCTGGGCACAAGACCTTACTGAAGAACTGGACATTAACGATGTTTCCCGCATCAAGAAAGCTTGCGAAATGGCTGAATTTGCTCTGCAAAATGCCTCGGACACTGATGATGAGTGGGGCGGTGATGTGGGTGTTGACTGCTTTCGTACTGGCTTGGAAATGGCCGTTATTCTTGCGTCTTTGAAAGTCAACGAAACGACCTTGGTTGCGGCTATCCTTTACCGCAGTGTGCGAGAGAACAAATTACCTTTAGAGCAGGTTGGCAAGACCTTTGGTCCTACTGTGCAGCAGCTTATTAATGGCGTGCTGCAAATGGCGGCAATTAGCAACTTGCAATCCCCCACACGTGACAATGTGTTAGGCCAGACAGACGGGCAATTGTCTAACGTGCGTAAGATGCTGGTTTCCTTAGTGGATGATGTCAGTGTAGCACTGATAAAGCTTGCTGAGCGTACTTGTGCGATACGTGCTGTTAAAAACAGTGATCGTAAAAAACGCTACCTGGTTTCCCGTGAAGTATTTGATGTCTACGCACCCTTAGCGCATCGTTTGGGTATTGGTACCATTAAATGGGAGCTAGAAGACCTTTCCTTTCGCTACCTGCAGCCTAACTCCTATAAACAAATAGCGAGCCTCTTGGATGAGCGACGCCGAGACCGGCAAGATTATATTAAGCGAGTGCTGGCTACTTTGAATCAGAGTGTCCATGAGGCAGGCATCAAACAGGCTGATATCATGGGCCGCGCCAAGCATATTTATAGCATCTGGCGCAAAATGAAACGCAAAGATATTGAGTTTTCTCAGGTCTACGACGTACGTGCTGTGCGTATACTGGTGCCAGAGTTGACAGATTGTTACACCGCCTTGGGCATTGTGCATGGTTTGTGGCGGAATATTCCGCAAGAGTTTGATGACTATATTGCAACACCAAAAGAAAATGGCTATCGCTCTTTGCATACGGCGGTGATTGGGCCGGAAGGCAAGGTAGTGGAGATTCAAATTCGCACTTTTGCTATGCACGATGAAGCTGAACTGGGCGTTTGTGCGCATTGGTTGTATAAAGGCACTGATACTAAAAGCAACAGCACCTCCTATGAAGACAAGCTGGCTTGGCTGCGACAGGTTCTGGAGTGGCACGATGAGGTGGGAGATAGTAGTGCGCTAGTAGATCAGGTGCGTGCTGACGTTGAGCAGGATCGTATATATGTATTTACGCCTGATGGTCACGTGGTGGATTTGCCTAATGGCGCTACGCCCGTTGATTTTGCCTATCGAGTGCATACGGAAGTAGGTAATACCTGCCGAGGTGCCAAGATACATGGGCGTATTGTGCCGCTGACGTACCGTCTGCAAACCGGTGATCAAGTTAATGTATTGACTTCAAAGGGCGGTACCCCAAGTCGTGACTGGATGAACCCCAACCTGGGTTATGTCAATTCTGGTCGTACGCGAGCCAAGATTGCGCATTTCTTTAAGCAGCTAGATAAAGAAAAGAACGCCGCGGCCGGGCGCCAGTCGGTGGAGAGAGAGCTGCGGCGCATGGCTTTGGTCGGTGTCAATGACGAACAGTTGGCTGTTAGCCTAAACTTCAAGCTGGCTGATGATATGTATGCCGCCTTGGGTGCCGGGGATTTGCGTTTGGCCCAGATAACCAATGCGGCGCAGAATCAGATTGAACCGCAGTTAAAACGTCGCCAACAGCTGGATCTGACACTTGAAAATCGCCGACCACAGCGCATACAAGGTAGTGCAGATGGAATCTCTATCGCTGGTGTGGGTAATTTACTAACCAGCTTGGCCAGTTGCTGCCAGCCCGTGCCGGGTGACGATATTGTGGGCTTCATTACCCTTCATCGAGGGGTGTCTGTACACCGTCAAGACTGCCAAAATATCATCAACCTTGCGGACAAGGAACAGCATCGGATTATTGCCGTGGACTGGGCTGAGCGTGAAGAGCAAACGTACCCCGTTGATATTGTGGTGGAAGCATTTGATCGGGCGGGTTTGATAAATGACGTTATCTTGGTCCTGGGGCAGGAGAAGGTGAACGTGCGCGCCATGAATACGGTAACAGATAGTAAAGCCAATTCGGCTACGATTACCTTCACCATTGATATTGCACGCTTGGAGCTTTTGGGGCGTATTATGGACAAGGTTAACCAGTTAGCTAACGTATTGGATGTGAGGCGACAGAAAGATGGCAACTGACGGTATGCAGCGCTTGTTGGACATCATGGTGCAGTTGCGACATCCCGATACCGGTTGTGCTTGGGATCTGAAGCAAGATTACCGTTCCATTTTGCCACATACGCTAGAAGAAGCTTATGAAGTAGCAGATGCCATCGAAAGTGGTGATCGTCAACAGTTGTGCGATGAGCTAGGAGACTTGTTATTTCAGGTGGTATTTTATTGCCAACTAGCTCGAGAGGAGGGGGCCTTTGAATTTGCCGATGTGGCACAAGCTATGGCGGATAAATTGGTGCGCCGTCACCCCCATGTTTTTGCTGACAAGGTCGCTGGTGATAGTGTCACAGCATTGGCAAACTGGGAAGCTATAAAGGCCGGTGAGCGCCAAGCTAAAGCGCAGTTTTCGGCTCTGGATGATGTGCCCAGAGCGTTACCTAGCTTGCAGCGGGCGGCCAAACTACAAAAACGAGCGGCCAATGTTGGCTTTGATTGGGCTAGTGCCAGCCAAGTAATGGATAAATTGGATGAAGAGGTGGCTGAAGTGCACGAGGCTTTTGCTACTGAAGATACGCAACATATACTGGAAGAGCTTGGTGATATAATGTTCGTAGTCGTCAATATGTGCCGTCATTTAGATGCTGATCCAGAGCAGGTTATGCGTGCAGCCAATGAAAAATTTGAGGTGCGTTTTCGGCATATGGAGGCCGCTTTGCATGATTATGGCAAGGACTTGTCCAGTATGGAAATTGACGACTTAGAGGCGGCTTGGCAGTCCACAAAAAAGCGTTTGAAACAGAGCACTACCTAGCACTATAGGCTCATAGAGTGAGACTAATGTGGGAATACCTAGGTCGAATGGCACTGGCTGTGGTTTTTGGGTAAACTACGCGGCCCGGTGAGTAGTTGGTGGCCGGAAAAAATATGGGTATCTTCACTAGCAATTCTTATTTTATTTTATAAATATCAATACGTTAGGTTGTTAGTGAAGGCGCCTTTTCTGAAGAGCTGGGTTCCATTGGAAGCTTGCACAGGGGCATTAAGCCAACAGTTTTTTTAAAATATTGGAGTGTTAACAATGCGACTAATCCTTTTGGGCGCCCCAGGTGCAGGTAAGGGCACACAAGCTCAGTTTATTACTGAAAAGTATGCAATCCCCCAGATTTCTACGGGTGACATGCTACGAGCGGCGGTAAAAGCAGGTACCGAGCTGGGCGTGATGGCGAAGCAGATTATGGACGAGGGTGGTCTGGTTTCTGATGAGCTAATCATCAATCTGGTGAAAGAACGCATTGCTGAGGACGATTGTGCAAACGGCTTCTTGTTCGATGGTTTCCCGCGTACTATACCTCAGGCTGAAGCTCTGAAAGACTCTGGTGTTGCCATTGATGCCGTAGTAGAGATTGATGTTGCTGATGATGAAATTATCAAACGCATGAGTGGCCGGCGAGTGCATCCAGGCTCTGGTCGTACTTACCATGTGGAATTCAATCCGCCACAAATCGAGAACAAAGATGATGTCACTGGCGATGATCTGGTGCAACGTCCTGATGACCAAGAAGACACTGTGCGTCAACGTTTGCAGGTGTATCATCAGCAGACAGCACCTCTGGTTGATTTTTATAAGAGTCTGCTAGCAGAGGCCCAAGAGGATGCACCTGCTTATCATTATGTGCCGGGTGTTGGTAGTGTGGATGATATCAAAAATGCGGTTTTTGTTGCCCTCTAATAAGCTAACGTTTAACGAATATGCCTTATCTACTTGCCCTTGATACTTCCGGTAAAAGTTGCAGCGTTGCTCTACTTTATCAACAGCCAGGGCAGGTGGATCAGCTGTTCGCGTTGCACGAAATTGCCGAACGTTCCCATACACAGCGACTGCTTCCTATGGTGTCCGAAGTGCTTGATCAGGCTGGGGTGAAACAGCAGCAGCTCGATGCTATTGTTTATGGCCGAGGTCCTGGCTCGTTCACGGGAATTCGCATCGCAGCTGGTGTTGCCCAAGGTCTTTCCTTTGGACTTGATGTGCCTTTGATTGCGGTCTCCACCCTGGCGGCCATGGCGGTGCAGGCTCATGAGCTTTACCCTAATTGCATCAGCCTATGCACCTTGGATGCGCGCATGAATGAAGTTTATGCTGGTGTCTATTCGGTTGATAAGTCCGAGCCCGATCTGGCTTTGGTGGTGCAGGCAGAGCAGGTATTGGCACCTGCCAATCTAAGCATGCCAGAAGGGGCCTATGTGCTATGCGGTAGTGGCTCAGAAGTGCCTGATTTCCCAGCAGCTATTGTAGACCAGGCTCAATGCTGTCTGCCAGAAATGGAACCTCAAGCCGCGCAGATGGCAATGCTGGGGGCCGCATTATTTGGGCAGGGTAAAGTCAGCCTGCCAGAGCATGGGTTGCCAGTTTATCTTCGTGATGAAGTTACTTGGCAGAAGCTGCCTCGATACCAATAGGGTATACTTGCCCTGCATCTGCTGCCGGCTTCTGTTTGGCCGTCTCTGTTAACTTCCGTCGAGTATATTATGGATTGGTTACAAGCCTCTATTATTGCCCTCATCCAAGGTATTACTGAATTTCTGCCGATATCCAGTTCGGCCCATTTGTTGTTTCCCAGTTTACTGTTTGGCTGGCCTGATCAAGGCTTGGCCTTTGATGTGGCTGTGCACCTAGGAAGTTTGGTGGCGGTATTGTTTTATCTGCGTCATGACTTAATGGCTCTGGTTCATGGCACTTGGCAATGGTTGTTTGGAGACGGTTGGAATCAACAGGCTCATTGGGCCCTATTATTAGTCTTGGCGACCATACCTGCGGTGATTGTAGGATTAGTGTTTAAGGGCTGGATAGAACTTCATGCCCGAGCTTTATGGGTAGTAGCAGCCACCACTATTGGTTTCGGCTTATTACTAGGTTGGGTAGACTGGCGCGCTCGCTGTACACATCAGATGCACCATATGAACTGGCGCCATGCCTTGTTTGTTGGCTTAGCTCAGGCCGTGGCTTTGATACCCGGCACGTCACGCTCGGGTATTACCATGACCGCGGCATTAATGCTTGGTTATCAACGTGAAGTGGCCGCACGCTTTTCATTTTTGATGTCTATTCCCGTGATCTTGGCGGCATCATCCCTCATGCTGTTGGATTTGGTCCAGCACGCTCAGGCCATTGACTGGCGGCCAATGTTAGTTGCATTTGTGTTGTCAGCCTTGAGTGCTTGGTTGTGTATTGTATTGTTCATGAAGTTGATCAGTCGCTTAGGCATGTGGCCCTTTGTAGCTTATCGATTGCTCTTGGGTTTAGGACTCATATGGTTGCTCAACAGCTAATAGACATCTGTGTGTATGCTAATCAAAAGGACACCCAAGCACAGGATTTGGCTATTCGTCTTGGCATACCGTTAACCAATAACATGCCCAATTCTGGTTTGGTCTTGGCCTATCATGATCAGGCCTTGCATATTTTGCCGGCAGATGGCCGCAGTGGTGGTGTGGGCGTTGACTTTGCGGTTGGTAAAAGTCGTCATCGACGTCTGTATGGCGGTGGCAAAGGGCAGCAAATAGCTAAAGCCATTGGTGTACGGGGCACTATTCGCCCATGTGTACTTGATGCGACGGCTGGTTTAGGAGGTGATGCCTTTGTCTTAGCCGGCCTCGGCTGTTTTGTTTATTTGGCCGAACGCCAGCCCGTGGTCCGAGCCTTGCTGGCCGATGGCTTAACACGTTTACATGAAGCGGATGAATTAGCTGATCTGGCCCATCATATGCAACTATTATCAGGTGATGCCCTTAGCGTCATGCAAGCGTGGCAGCAGATCGAGCCACCACAGGTGGTTTATTTAGATCCTATGTTTCCCCATTTAGGCAAAACAGCCAAAGTAAAAAAGGAAATGGCACTGTTTCGAGAATTGGTTGGGCCTGATGAGGATGCCGATCAACTATTGGCACCTGCTATTGCCCTGGCGACTCACAGAGTAGTAGTGAAACGGCCTCGTCTGGCCCCCGATTTGGCGGCACAAAAGCCCACCTATAGATTACAGGGTAAAGCCAATCGCTATGATGTTTATGTGAAAGCGTCTTTTAATAATTAAGCAATTGCCCAAGCTAGCCTCAATAGTGTGGCGGCTTGTCGTCGGCCGGTGGTGCGCTCTGACCCGTAGAGAGGTCCAGGCGCATATTTTTCATCTGCTGGGCTAGCAACTCTACCGTGCGTTGTAAGCGACTAATATCTAGTTGCTGCTGACTTACACTGTTATTCAAACTATCAATGGTCTGTTCATGAAATGCAATTTGTTCTTGCAGCTCTGCAATAGCGGAGTGTTTTGGCATAGGGAGAGTTACCTAAAAAGAAATTGAAGGAATTACGGCTATAATTTGATAACAGTGAAGAATTTCGCTAATCTTAGCCGATTGTACAGGCTATTGTTCTGGCAGGGAAACTGGGTTGTTTGGTATTCAATGTCACATCGTGTTTCAGTGCTTATATATTATGATTTTAACTGCCTAGGCTAGTACGATACAAACTATAACAAACTATAAGAGATGTTAAGTCAAAATGAGAAAATTGCTATTGTCATACAGCTTTATCGTTAGCCTTTTGGCGGCGATAGCGACACCGTTTATTTTAGAAAATGTTATTCCGGGGGCTAGTTTGACTGATCAATTGCCCCTATCGATTGGTGTATTTTTTGCCATGTTTTGGGTGGCAACTTTAGTGGTAGGTGTTAAATTTGTTCCTCAGGGTGATGCAGAGGATGCCCCATGGGTTGAAGACGAGAATGATGCCAGTCGCGAAGCCGGCACGGTTAAATGGTTTAATGTTACCAAAGGATTTGGTTTTATCACTCGTGACCAAGGTGATGATGTATTTGTACACTTTCGTTCCATTCGAGGTAAAGGGCATCGCTCTTTGTTGGAAGGCCAGCGCGTGCGTTTCTCTGTTACTGAAAGTGACAAAGGTATGCAAGCTGAAGATGTTTCAGTTGTTGGTTAATTAGCATCCGCGATTGCGTATTAAGACCACCTTAATTGGTGGTTTTTTATTTCCCCTAGGAAAGCAAAAAAAGATTGACAAAAAACTGATAAATCAATAGTATACGCGTCTTGTTGATGCGGGGTGGAGCAGCATGGTAGCTCGTCGGGCTCATAACCCGAAGGTCGTCGGTTCAAATCCGGCCCCCGCTACCAAATTTAAGAAAGCCAGACTAACTAGTCTGGCTTTTTTGGTTCTGAAATGGGCCCGACGAGGTCGGACTCTGCTTTTACCTTGGGCGCTCAAGACCGGCGAAGGTCGTCGGTTCAAATCCGGCCCCCGCTACCAAATTTAACAAAGCCAGACTAACTAGTCTGGCTTTTTTGGTTCTGAAATCGGCTGTTTTAGGGAGTTGATTTGGTTGTAGTCTAGCCCACTATTGTTTAGTCTACGCGTTCACCAGTAGCCGAATATCGGTCTAGCATTATGAATGAACATTTCAGAATTTCCCAGAAAGTGGGCTTGCTGTTTCGCTATGACCAGCCTTTGCCCAGTGACATGCAGGCCTGGCTCAAAGAGCAATTGCAGGCGGCCTCTCCGGCCCTAGGTATTGCTAATCGCTATACTGGTGTGTCCGAATGGCCAGCTGAATTACAACCTGATTTGGCCAAACGCGCCCAACATTGGCGTCAATACCGTACCCTAGAAAAGCAGCGCCGCCAGGGTAAGAATGGCCAAGATACAGAAGCCGCCAAGACCGCCAATCGATTAACTAATCTATGGCGTAATAGAGACGAGTTGAAGTTCAGCCATCGCAACGTTTATGGGGCTGATCAGGTTAAGTTGCGGTTTACGTCATTTTGGACAAACCACTTTACCATAGGCAATACATTCGATACCGGCAATATGATTGGTCATGCTATTGATGAGGGCATTCTGGCTAAATTGGATGGTCGTTTTGCTGATATGCTGTATGGCATCACAACACACCCGGGCATGCTCACTTATTTGGATAATGTGTGGAGTGCCGGAGAGCGCTCTGAACAGGCAAAAAAATGTGGTCGCAGGGTAAACTGCCAAGCGGGTCTTAATGACAACTTGGGCCGAGAACTACTGGAATTACATACCTTGTCCCCCGTCGCAGGTTATACCGAAGATGACATACATAGTGCCGCTCAAGTGCTGGCTGGCTGGGGAATTGATTTTGAGTCAGAGTTGAATGAAATGCGCCAACAAACGGGCACTAGTGATCATTGGGATGCCTATAAGAAGCGCTGGGCGGAACCAGGTAGTAAAAATGTATTTGGTCAAAAAATCTATGCTGGTAAAGGTGGTCTTCGCCAACTTACCAACTTCTTAGCCTCTCACGAGCACACCATAGATTTTGTTTCTACTAAATTGTGCCGGCACTTTGTCAGTGATGTTCCTCAGCAAAAAGAGATCGACGCGGTTAAAGGTGTGTGGCGACAAACGCAAGGTGACCTGCCTGCTATACATGCAAAAGTGCTTGAACTAGCGGTAGACTCTACCAGAACCAAATTTTTGTGGCCTATGACTTGGCTTTTTCAGATGGTGCGTTTGTCCGGTGCTACCTATTTTAAAGGTTGGGAGGGGATAAATAACTACAGCAATGAGCTAATGAATACCCGAAAAGTGTTTGCTGAGTTAGGGCAGTCGTTTTGGAGTTCTCGCCAGCCCAATGGTTATTCCGATGACAAGGCTGAATGGATGTCGGCTGAGATGTTCGAGCGTCGATTACGCTTCGCTGAGGCAATCTATCTCAATGGCAATCCTAAACGGTCTGTGGAAAAAATGATGGACCGTATTGACGCATTGCCTCAAACACGTGAGCTGGTCGCTAGTGTCGGTCGTTCACCCAAAAATCAGTTTGTTGCCTTCATGTGCAGCCCAGAGCTAATGGGGTTGGAGTATGTCTAAGTTAAAACTCAAACGTCGTACTTTAATAAAAGCAGGTGCTGCTAGCCTGTTCATGTCTGGCATGCCGGTACAAGGTTTTACTAAAGGTAAGCCGCCAGGTAGCATATCAGTGATCATTTTAGAGGGTGGTATGGATGGCCTAGCAGCAGTCCCCCCTATTGGTGACCCGGATTTGATGCGTATGCGCAAGTCGCTAACGCCAGAGCATTATCAACCATTGAATGATTTTTTTGGTTTGCATCCTTCATTAAAGTTTTTCGCTCAATTAATGGCCCATGGCCATGCTTCGGCGGTACACGCCAGTGCTTTTCCTTACACCAAGCGATCACATTTTGAGGGCCAAAACTTGATAGAAGGTGGCGGATTATCGCCGTTTGCAGAAAAGTCAGGCTGGCTTGGTCGTGCTTTAGAATTAGCGGGATTAGCGGGGCGTGCACTGTCTTTAGACATGCCGTTGATCCTGCGTGGTCATAAAGACAATGACAATTTTTATCCAGCTAGTATTCGTGGCTCTAATAAACCCAATGTTGATTTGGTTGATATTATTGCTATGGGGCATAGCCGTGAGGCGGCGCAGGCATTTAAGAAGATAGCGCGGAAAAGTGAGACACATGTTCAGGTACCAAGGGATCCCGCTAGTTTGGCGCGTTATGCGGGCCAGGCAATCGCACAAGCCGACGGCCCATTGGCGTCTGTGATTCGAGTAAAGCAATTTGATACCCATGCTAATCAGGTCGAAGAAGGAGATGCTGATAGGGGGCGTTTGGCCCAGCAATTGACCGTGGTGGATGATGTTATAGCCGGGTATCGGCGAGGCTTGGGCGAGGCTTGGAATAATGCCATTATCCTTACCTTGACGGAGTTTGGCCGCACGGTTGCGGTCAATGGCACCATCGGCTCTGATCACGGCTATGGTAGTGTTGGCTTGTTGGCTGGAGGCTGTTTACCTGCTAGTCGAGTAGTGGCTGACTGGCCAGGGTTGAGTAAGCGTGATCAGTTTGAAAAACGCGACCTACAAGCGACCATTGATTACCGTTCCGTATGTGCTGCCTGCCTCGAAAAGAGTCTTGGCCTAGAGCATGATGTAATTGCCAGTAAGGTGTTCTTACAACCCGATTTGCCGCGAGTTTATGAGCACCTATTTGCCTAGGGAGGCTTTGTAGTGAAAATGGCCGATGCCTTGCAATTGATTTTTCGACCCTTGAAAATGAGTGTTTTGGGTCTATTTCTGGTTTTAACAGTGATGCCTGTTCAAGCTGTAGATATGTCCAATTGGAGTGATAAAACAATCTGTCGCCTAGTGGCGACGCAGGTGAATAATGCGGCTTTTTTGGAGGAGGCTAGCAGTCGCGGGTTAAATTGCCAATCTGGCCAGAGCAATAGCCCAAACCAACATGCCAGTCAGACAGTCAAAATCCTGCCTAAGCCACAGGGTATAACGATCTATGCGGTGCAGTTTAGTAAAGCCGATCGACATCGTTTAACGTCAGAGCCTATCAATAAAACGGCTTTTGATTTTAATCTCGCTCAGCTCGCCAAACTGTCCCAACCTATAACCTGTCGCTTTCGATTGCGTAGAGTAATTTATGAACACAAGGTGGAAGGTGTCATAGAGCATTGGAATATGGCCAATGGACAATTTTTGGCTAATCAAGAAGGCATACAATTGATAGGCAACTGGCGGATGAAGGGGCTGTCAGGCGATCCTAGTTATCTGAGGGATGAAGTCAATTTGCGCCTTGATGACCAAGGCCATTTGATAGGAAAAATGGCGTACTTTCCACTGATGGTTGATAATGGTGAGGCCGCCCGGCAACCCATCTATATAACCGTAAAGCCCCATAAGCGTTCAAAACCACTGGATATGGCCAAGCCTGTTAGGGCTGAGTATTGGATTGACGTTGAGGACTGGGCTGGGGGGGTCTTGAATTTGACTCGATGTCATATTCAAGAAGAGACTCAATAAGTAAAATTTTAGCCATTAGAAAAGTGATGGTCATCCCATGTTTTTTATTGTTCTTAGTCAATTTACATTTTGATATTGTTTGGCGCAAAATGCGGTGAATAATAATTTCAACAATTCGGCCTGCATTATGCCTGTTTCTGAGCCCTTAGCGTCGTCTGTGATCGCTACTGACAATACGACTGCCCAATATGTTACCCAGTCCCTGCGGAGCAGAGCTCAAGGGGCTCGTCAGGGGCAGGTTACCCTGCCATCCTACTTTTATACTGGGGATGAGATTTTGCAATTGGAATTACAAGCCATTTTCGATAAAGAGTGGATTTGTATTGGTCGTAGTGATGAGGTGCCAGAAGCGGGTGATTATGTCACGACTCAAGTGTTGAATGAACCACTAATTTTATTGCGTGATGAGCAGGGTGACCTGCAGGTGCTGTCCAATGTTTGTCGCCATCGGTGTATGAAGGTGGCAGATGGTAGCGGCAAAAAAGCCCGTGGTTTTACTTGTCCATATCACGCTTGGAGCTATGATTTAAAGGGTAAATTGATTGCTGCGCCGCGCATGAAAGAAGATGGCTTTAAAATGGTTGACCATGACCTTGCGCAAGTGCGGTTTGAACAATGGCAAGGTTTTGTTTACGTCAACCTTGATGGCAAGGCTGAGCCTTTGGCGCCGCGGTTGACGGGGTTGGATACTATTCTAGCCAATTACCATACGGACCAGATGTTGCATCATTTTAGTCAAGAAGACGTTTGGCACTGTAATTGGAAAGCCTTAGTCGAGAACTTCATGGAAGGCTATCACCTAAACTGTGTGCATCCACAAACATTGCGCCCTATAACGCCAACTTCCCGAGCCAAAAAGCTGCCCGATGGGCCTGGCTACACAGCCTACGCCGCGAATTACAATCAAGGCTACGAAGCACGTAAATTTAAACACGAAGATTTATCGGGTGAAGAGGCCAATCGCTCTTCCTTGTTTTGTGTGTACCCATCACATATTGCCTCCCAGTCACCACACTTACTGGTATATATGGCCATTCAGCCATTGACGTCTAGCAGCTTAAAAGTTCGGTGGGGTATGTCGATTCGTAGTCTAGATATGGTAGGTCAGGGGATGGATGCATTAGAAGCTCTGTGGACCAGGGTCAATGCAGAAGATAAGGCCAAGTTAGAAGGCTTGCAAGCTACCTATTCATCTCGCCATGCTCAGGCGGGGCCGTTGGCTCCAGAAGACTTAGAAGGCACTATTAAGGACTTCCATCGCTATTTGGCACGTATGCTAGAGCATTAATTTTTGAGCGGCTTTATTAGGTATTCAAGGCCATTGGTTTTGAGTTCAAGTGCTAGCTGCATTAATTGACCTAGTTCTCCTTTTGGGAACTCCTTTTTGGCAAACCAGAGTAAATAATCTTCGGGCAAGTCAATAATGATACGGCCTTGGTATTTGCCAAATGGCATGGTGGTACGAGCCAGTTTGAGCAAATTGTGTTGTTCTAGCATGGTTTAGGTTTTCAAGGTGTTTAGTTGAATGTTGCAATCTCCTACGGCACTAGTAAGCCATATTTCTTCATCTTGGATAGTGGCTTGAATAATCATGCTGCGTTCTGCTAGTTTGGATAGTTGCTCGGTTTGCTCGTTGGGCAAGTTGTAGATATGTAAGTTATCTAGGTTGTAAATTTTATTTTTTATTTGCTGCCACCAAACATCGGCACTATTACCGCTATAGGTATAGATGTATACCTCTTGACTGCGCCCACAGGCTTTGCGGATGCGTTTTTCGTCGGGTTGGCCTAGTTCGATCCAGGTTTCGATTTCATCGCTTAAAGACAACTGCCAGATGTCGGGTTCATCATCTGTGCTTAGCCCTTTGGTGAAAGCTAGCTGTTTGTCGGCATGACAAATAAAAGCCAAAATCCGTACCATCATGCGTTGCTCATTTTCTGAGGGGTGGCGGGCGATGGTTAGGTGATGATTTTCATAATGGTGGCGGTCTAAGTCTGATATCTGTAGTTCAGCCTTGTGAATTGTTGCTTTTTGGGCCATGGAAAATGCTCGCCATAAAAAGCGTGACTATACCCTATTGGCCAAAAAAAAGCCCGCCATATGGGCGGGCAAAAATGAGCAATCATATCTACTCGGTAGGAGTTCCCTTAAGTTGGCTTGCTTCACGAGCTAGGTTTTCAATAGCCGACCAATCGCCAGTGGCAAGCAAGCCATTTGGTGTCATCCAAGTGCCACCGACACACATTACATTGGGTAGTTCGAGAAACTGTCCGACATTGCTGGGTTTAATGCCACCAGTGGGACAAAATTTAAGGTTTGCCAAGGGGCCGTAGAAAGCTTTTAGTAAATCCGTGCCGCCCACAACAACGGCTGGAAATAGTTTAAACCTCTCGTAACCGAGTTCCATGCCGGCCATGGCCTCGCTTACGCTGGCAACCCCTGGCAAAAGGGGTATAGAAGCCTGCGCGCCGTGAGCTAATAGCTTGGGCGTGGCGCCAGGGCTAACAATAAAGTCAGCGCCAGCGTCAATACAGGCTTCGTACTGTTCAGGTGTGGTAACTGTGCCGGCGCCTACAATCGCGTCGGGTAGAGCTTCACTAATTTGTTTGATGGCTTGTAAGCCGTAATCGTTGCGAAGGGTGATTTCTAATACTTTGAGGCCACCCCTCACCAGTGCTGTGCAAACCCCAATAGCTTGTTCGGCATTGTCTAGCTTGAGTACTGGTATGACTGGAGCCTGAGCGCAAATATTATCGATACGCTGAATATGTTGTTGTATGTTGGTCATCTAGGCGCTCCAATAGACGCTAAGTGGGCGTTGCAAAAACGCAAAAATTGGCATTTTATTTGGATTGCGCAAGGCCATGGCTTGTTGCAGTGTCTGCAATTTGTCGTCACCCACTAGGTGCAAGAATTTGTGCTTTGCCAAATGAATCTGTTGACCGCTCAAGGTGATGCGCTGGCTGGGTTCAACCGGAGCAGTGGTTGCACTGCATAAGCTGGGGTTAGTTGGCGACATGGCATGGGCGAGGTTCGGGCAATTGGGGAACAGCGATGCCGTGTGGCCATCGTTACCCATGCCTAATACCATAACGTCAATAGGTCGCACCAGTTGTTGCAATTGTTGGTGGCACCCCTGGCAGCCTGCTTCATTACTAGGCGCACCGTTAAATAAGGTAATAAAATTCGCCTTGGTGGCCGCATTTTGTAGTAGGTGTTGTCGCACTAAAGCCGCATTACTGTCAGCTTGGTCCTCTGCCACCCAGCGTTCATCGACTAGGGTAATATCCACCTGATGCCAAGCAATCGGCTGCTGGCTTAAGGCGGTGAACATGGCCGTGGGAGTCCTTCCTCCAGAAACGGCCAAGCTTACGCGGGGGCGGTGTTCTAGTTCTCGTGTCAGGCAGGAGGCAATGGCCGTTGCTAAGTGTTCAGCCAAGGCCTGAGTGCTGGCACTCGAATGCCATGTCACGTGTTCTGGCAGGTAATCAGGTTTAACAGTGTTCATACCAACGGTGTCCAAAAGCTTCAATCATGTCATAGGCCGCATGTGGCCCTTGAGTGCCTGCCGGGTAGGTGTGCAAAGGCGAGGCGCTTTGTTGCCAAGTAGCACGAATTTGGTCACACCATTGCCACGCTGCTTCTACTTCATCGCGGCGAACAAATAGGCTCTGATTGCCTTTCAGTGCTTCCGATAGTAAGCGTTCGTAGGCATCTGGGATGCGAATATGGCCCTGGGTCTGGGCAAAATCTAAATGCAAAGGGTCACGACGTAAGCGCATGCCTTTATCTATACCTTGCTCCTTGGTGAGGGTTTGCAAAGAGATGCCCTCATAGGGCTGTAGGCGGATGACCAGCTTATTCTTTGCCAAAGCTTCTTGATCAGCATCAAAAATGAAGTGTCGGCTAGGGCGGAAGTGGATAATGATTTCCGTTAGTTTGCTGCGCATGCGCTTGCCAGTGCGCAGATAGAAGGGTGTTCCCGCCCAGCGCCAGTTGGCGATGTCAGCGCGCAAGGCCATATAGGTTTCAGTTTGGCTTTCGGTGTTGGCATCGGCCTCGTTCAAGTAACCAGGTGTCGATTTAGCTTGATAGTGGCCATCCCCATATTGGCCGCGTACAAGGTGTTTGTTAATGGTGTTAGGTTGCATGGGCTGCAGGGCTTCTAGTACGCGCACCTTTTCGTTGCGAATGCTGTCGGCGTCTAGCCGTGAAGGCGGTTCCATGGCGACTAGGCACAATAGCTGTAGTAGGTGGTTCTGCACCATATCACGCATTTGGCCAGCATCATCAAAATAGCCCCAGCGACCTTCTATGCCCACTTCTTCGGCAACAGTGATTTCTACGTAGCTAATGTGGTCGTGATTCCATAAGTCGGCAAAGATTGGGTTGGCAAAGCGCAGGGCTAATAAGTTCTGAACAGTTTCTTTGCCTAGGTAATGATCAATACGATAAATCTGTTGCTCGTTAAAAAATTCCCCAACCGTGTCGTTAATAACTTTTGATGATTCGAGATCATGGCCAATGGGCTTTTCCAGCACAATGCGATTGCTTGGTGTGTTAAGCTTGACGGCACTTAAGTTGCGGCAAATATCACCGAAAATTCCAGGTGGTGTGGCTAGGTAAAAAGTAACTATTGGACACCAGTCGCCAAGTTTGGTTTCAATTTGTCGGTATGCCTCTGCATTAGTCATATCCAGAGGTAGATAGGATAGGCGTTGCAAAAACTGCTTAATTACTGCACTATCAAGCTCTTCGGGGCTGACAAACTTGTGCAATGCCTGCTCGACGGTGTGCATGAATTCTTGATCATTATGCCCTTTTCGAGCTAGTCCTAGTATGCGGGTGCCTTGGTGCAGTAGTTCGGCTCTATCCAACTGATAAAGTGAGGGTAGCAGTTTGCGCAGAGATAGGTCTCCAAGGGCGCCAAATAGCACTAGAGACTGGCTAAGGTTTTGGCTGTTTGGGTTGGTTGTCTGCATCGCATTAAGTAACGTTTAATATTATTAATTATCGTAATAATACTACATATATTCGCTCTAAGGTAGATTTATTTGTTATTATGTTGGTAATATTACGTAAATACACTAGTTTTGGTTTGCAGGAGTACACCAGTTATGACCCCAGCCGATAATTTGCTGGAACAACTAAATTTGCAGTTGGATAGTTTGAATCGATCTGAGCGCAAGGTTGCTCAAGTGATTCTCAATGACCCGCAGAAAGCGACTGGACTTAGTATCGCGACCTTGGCCCAGAAGTCTGAGGTGTCTGAGCCAACGGTCAATCGTTTGTGTCGTACTTTCGGTGTAAAAGGCTTTCCCGACTTTAAAATTCGTTTAGCGCAAAGTATGGCGACAGGCACGCCCTATATAAGTCAGAACGTGGATATCAATGACTCTGCTGAGATCTATACTGATAAAATATTTTCTAGTTCAATGGCCAGTCTTGATGCGACACGCCGTAAGGTCAATCCTGTCATGGTTGAGAAGGCGGTAGACTACCTTAGTCAGGCGCAACAGATTTTGTTTTTTGGCATGGGCGCCTCGGGCGCCGTCGCACAAGATGCTCAGCATAAGTTTTTTCGCTTCAATATCCCGGTGGTGGCTCACAATGATGCTTTGCTGATGCGCATGCAGGCTGCGGCGTGCCGCCGCGGCGACGTGGTGGTGCTGCTGTCATTTACAGGTCGCACCATCGAGACCATTGAAATTGCCCGTTTAGCCCGTGAAGCTGGTGCGGTGACTATTGCTGTGACCGCCCCCGATTCGCCGTTGGCAGAAGCAGTTAGTATGGCCTTGGAAATTGTTGCACCTGAAGATACGGATGTGTACATGCCGATGCAATCACGATTGATTCAACTCACCTTGTTAGATGTGCTGGCAACAGGTGTAATATTGCGTCGAGGCGAAGACTTTCAAGATCATTTACGGGGCATTAAACAAAGCTTGGTCGGCACACGCTTGGCCTTTGATAAAGACTAAAAGGTGGGTGTGGCATTGAGTAAGCAAAGATCTTGGTTAAAGTTGTTATTAATAACCCTAGTGACTAGCACCTTGTTGTCTGCTTGTGTGCTAACTAAGGTGGTTACCGTGCCCATGCGAGTGGCCGGGGCTGTTGCTTCGGTGGTGCCTGTGGTGGGTGATGTTGTTGATGAAACTATTGAAGAAGTGGCAGATGGTATAGACGAGATACCTTTATAATAGGTATGCATGGGGTTAGGTTTGAAGTTTTTCCCTGAGCAAAAAAGGCCGCTGTCTAGCGGCCTTTTTTTGTGCTTTTAAGTCATGCTTTGGGCTACTTAGAGCAATGGCTTATAAGGTTTCTAGCTTGGCGCGAATTTCAGCTAGCTTTTCAGACATGACGCGCTCCAGGTGCACTAATTCCTTGGCCAAATTTTCTTTGCTGGTACCAGATTTTTCTTCTTCAGCCAGCTTGTTCAGCTCAGTGATGGCGCGGAGTAGGAAGGGAGAAATCTCGCTTACTTCTTGCCATTTCTGGCGACCAGAATCAACCATCACAGTGCGGGTAGAACGACCAAAGCGGAATTTTTTACTACGTGGGCGAAAAGAACCTTTTTCGCGCTTGTAGTAGATCTTCAGCATATCATAGCCGCCTTCTTGGCGTAGTGTGTATTTGCTGATATCGGCGAAGCTTGAGATGCCCATTTCGGACAAAGTTGGGTATTGCGTGTCATTCATAATCATTTTCTCCTGATAGAAGACAGTAAAGTTAAATTTTTGGGTAAAAAATTAGAACATCAACAATTTATTGTGGTGGGTTTGGCTCTGGTGGCCTGACCTTGCTGGTTCAGTGGGCTCACTTATCAGGGTATGACTTATGGTTAATTGCCCGTTTACTTGGCGTTTATTATACGCTGAGTTTGATTAAAAAATAACCAATAAGTGGGTCTTATATTAGACTTTTGGGTAATAAGTATTATTCATTAAGTTGATAGTGGTGGCTTGGTATATTTGCGTTATACTGAGGCTTGAAAACAAGTCGATATATTCAGGAATTTATCACTTATGTCAGGTGTTATCCCTATTGATGAAGGTGTAGAGCGTTTGTCCCTTAAGGACTATACGGAAAAAGCCTATTTAGATTATTCCATGTACGTTATTTTGGATCGCGCATTGCCTCATATTGGTGATGGCTTGAAGCCTGTCCAGCGGCGCATTGTATACGCCATGTCTGAACTGGGTTTGAGGAATACGGCCAAATACAAGAAATCAGCTCGCACTATTGGTGATGTGTTAGGCAAATTTCATCCCCATGGAGATAGTGCCTGTTACGAAGCCATGGTGCACATGGCACAAACCTTTTCTTATCGTTATACCTTAGTTGACGGACAAGGTAACTGGGGTTCAGCGGATGACCCCAAGTCCTTTGCGGCCATGCGCTACACAGAATCTCGCCTAGCCCCTTATGCCGACGTGTTGTTGGGTGAGCTGGCGCAAGGCACAGTGGATTGGGGGCTGAACTTTGATGGCACCCTTAAAGAACCCTTGGTATTGCCTGCTAGAGTGCCTAATGTACTGTTAAATGGTGCTACTGGCATTGCTGTGGGTATGGCGACAGATATCCCACCTCACAACCTGCGTGAAGTGGTGCAGGCTTGTATTCACTTGTTGGATAACCCGCAAGCACAAACGCAAGAGCTGTGCGAGTTTGTCAAGGGGCCGGATATGCCTACCTCGGCAGAAATTATCAGCCCCCGTGAAGACTTGCTTAGTATGTACGAAACGGGTCGTGGTGGAATTCGCATGCGCGCTGTGGTGGATAATGAAGATGGCGATCTGGTCATATCGGCCTTGCCATATCAGGTTTCTGGTGCCAAGGTATTAGAGCAGATTGCAGCGCAAATGCAGGCTAAGAAATTGCCCATGGTAGCTGATCTGCGTGATGAATCTGATCACGAAAATCCGACCCGTTTGGTGGTGGTGCCGCGCTCCAATCGTGTTGATACTGAACAACTCATGCGTCACCTTTTCGCCACTACGGACTTAGAACGCACCTATCGGGTCAACCTTAATCTGATTGGCACCAATGGACTGCCACAGGTGAAAGGTCTGCGCAGCATTCTAACAGAATGGTTGCAGTTCCGTATGCAAACGGTACGTAACCGTTTGCAACACCGTCTAGACAAGGTGCAGGAGCGGTTGCACCTGTTGGAAGGCCTATTAATTGCCTATCTCAATATTGATGAAGTCATTGCTATCATTCGTGAAGAGGATAAGCCCAAGCCCGTTTTGATAGGGCGTTTTGGCTTGTCAGACCGCCAGGCTGAAGCCATTTTAGAATTAAAACTACGTCATCTGGCTAAGCTGGAAGAAGTCCGTATTCAGGCTGAACAAGATGAACTGGCCAAAGAACGTGATGAGCTGGAGTTGATATTAGGTTCTAAGACGCGCTTAAAAACTCTAATTAAGCGTGAATTGACAACTGATGCCGAAGCCTTTGGTGATGATAGGCGTTCGCCAATTGTGCAACGTGATGAGGCCAAGGCGCTTTCCGAACGGGACTTGCTGACCTCAGAACCCGTAACAATTATCCTATCCAAGCAAGGTTGGGTAAGAGCGGCCAAAGGTCATGACGCAGACGCCGAAAATATGAATTATAAATCGGGCGATGCCCATTATATGTCGGTGAAAGGGCGCAGCAATCAAAATGCAACTTTTATTGATGATGGTGGACGAGGTTATGCCCTTGAGGCCCATACCTTGCCATCGGCGCGTGGACAGGGCGAGCCTTTAAGTGGGCGCTTTAATGCGCCAAGTGGCGTGCATTTTGCTACTGCCGTGTGTGCTAAACCAGAACAGCTTTTATTAATGAGCACTGATGCTGGTTATGGCTTTGTGGCCAAGTTCGAAGATCTGGTAAGTAAGAATAAAGCCGGCAAAGCCATTATGAGTGTTCCCAAAGGGGGCAAGGTGCAGACCCCTCAGTTTATCGACAATCTGCAGACTACCTGGCTTGTAGCCGTGAGTAATGAAGGTCGCATGTTGGTATTCCCCTTGCAAGATTTGCCGCAATTGGCGCGTGGTAAGGGAAATAAGATTATCAGTATTTCTTCGGCCCGTGTGGCTAGCCGTGAAGAGTTTATGGTATCCACTGCCTTGGTTAAAGAAAATGATGAATTGTTGGTGCACTCTGGCAAACGCTATTTGCGCCTCAAGGGTGGGGATCTAGTGCATTACCGTGGCGAACGTGGTCGCCGTGGCAATAAGTTGCCCAGGGGCTTCCAAAAAGTTGATGCCTTGGAAGTGGTGGCTAAGGAAATTATTGAGGCGGGGGCAGATAGTACGGAGTCCTAATTATCGATGGACTGATTGTACGCCTACCCTGTTAGTTTAGTCGTTGGAGTTGCTTTTTAGCGGTCTATAAGTTCGCTGAAAAGTGCTTTATTTGCATGTTCAGCAAATCCTGATAATCATTGCTCAGGCGGCTCAAGCTGAAGGCGCCGTTAGCTAGTAGTTGGCAGTTATCTAATTCCAGTACTCGTTGTTGCAGTTCTGGGTGGTAAGCAACCTGTCGGCTGATCACCATGTCATTTAGACGCTGCTGATGGGATAGCTTGGCCGCTTCGTCAACCAGTTGGTCAGAGTCCTCTAGGGGGCCTGAGTGCACCACAATCTGGATATTTAGACTGGGCTTGCCGGCGAGTAAGCGCTGTTGGTTGTATGCCTTGTATAAACCAAAGAAGAACTGTGCGGCACACAATGCATTTACGCAATGGGTCATGTGGTCGTGGGGCTTGTCAAAGGTCACTAATACGTCGTGATTGTCTTCGGTTTCAATAGCCCCGCCATAAATGGCGCAAACCTGATCGACTAGCTTTTGATAGGCTTTTAACAACTGGTGCTTTTCTTCAGCAATGATCGGCCCCTGATCGCGCGTGTTGACGTTGATATAGAGCAGGCTAACTAGAGGGTTTTCATCGGCGGCCCTAATCTGTGCTTGCAAGCCTTCCGGTGGAGGGGTGTTCGCTAAGGTGGCGATGGACTCGTCTCGCCATTGTGGTTCAAATGGTTCTGTTGGATGAGGGTCGTTAGGGTTATTGGAAAGCTGCAAATCATCCATGGTAAGAATAGGCACGTGTCGGGTAAAGCCAGTATCAATGGGTTGCTGTACGCCATAATCACTTAGTAAAGGGTCGCCCACCTCACCCGCATCGGAACTATCCGATAATTCTCGGGCCAAATCATGCAGTTCATGATCAAAATCGGTTTGCTTATGTTGTTCAATGGAACTGGCAGGTACCACGGGTAGACCTGTGCCCTGGGGCATTTCCAGTTCGAATTGATGTTCAGTCTGGGCGTGCAGCATGCGACTTTCGTTGACCGAGTTAAAACCGAGGTTGAGAATGCCCCATTCGTCCAGGCGCTGGTCATCAAGAGGAGGCGCTCGATCGTAAAGTAGCAACTGTTCTTGGGCTTCATGCAATGCTTGCATGGGTTGGTGAAGGCGGCTACCAAACCACCAGCCCGCGAGCAGGCTCAATAGGCCAAGGGCAAGGCTGCCTGGCCACAGAAGTTGTAGCAGAGTCTGCCAGCTAGGTTGCAGATCAACCGGAGCCACCTTAATCTGCAGATTACCAAGCAGAACATTGTTGCTGCGGATGGTAAATTTGTGCAAGTCTCGGCTACCCAAAAAACCCGCTTTGGCTAGCATCTTGCCATCAGCATTGTATATGGCGGCACCAGTGATGGTGTGGCTACCAATCATTTCCTGTAGGGTGACGTTGAGGCTAATAAGGTCATGGCGCATTATTAATGGGGCGCTGAGTTTGGCAAGCTGGTTGCCCAATTGTTGCTGCTGGTGCTGGTGCTGTTGCCCGGCAGCTGTTTGCAGATGCATATAGGTTATGCTGCCTAATGCTATCAAGCTCAGTACAAACACAGCCGTGGTTAGCAAGATTGTTTTTTGTATCAGGCTTACGCGTGATTGCATGTGTTGGCGTAAAGTATGTGTACGAGTCGAATTGGTCACAATTAAATATCTATTAGGGTGCTGGCGCGAACCTCACATTTTACACGGGAAGTGGTAAAATACTAAGCCAATTTTCACACCTTGTTTTGATCATGCTGATTAAGCTGGGTGTTGAGTAATAAAACACCACATTCAATAAGGATTCTTTTCATGTTTGCCAGCCTTACCTTGCTGCAAAAAACGGCCATTTTCCCTCGCGCTGTTGCTAGCTTATTAGCACAAAATGGTGACTGGGCAGAACCTAGGCAATTGGCACGCCAGTCAAGTTGTCATGTTTGGCAGTGGCAAACAACGAGTCCAATTTTGGCGTCACTGAAAACTGAGTTAGCACAATTGTTGCAGACTGATAAGGCGCAAGGTTTAGTCGACTATGTTATTTATGAAGCACCTCAGGCGCCTGATATAAAGCTGGCTGTGTTTGATATGGATTCAACCCTGATTCAAGCTGAGGTTATGGATCAGTTAGCGTATGCGGCAGGCATCGGTGATCAAGTTGCAGCCATCACGGCTAGCGCCATGGCGGGCGAAATAGACTTTCAGCAGAGTTTTAAGCGCCGTTTGGGTTTGTTGAAAGGTTTTGATTGCGCCGAGCTAGAGAGCATATATCAGCACATTGATCTGATGCCAGGGGCGGAGCGTCTTATGCAAAACCTAGCAAAGCAGGGTGTGCATTGTGTCATTTTGTCGGGTGGTTTTAGCTATTTTGCTGATCGCTTTGCTGATCGATTAGGTATGCAGGAAGCCTATTCAAATCCTTTGGAGCAAGTGGACGGTAAATTAACCGGCGCTATTTCAGTGTCTATTCTGGATGCTGAACGAAAACTGGAGCTGTTGCATCAAATTCGTGAGCGTTATGGTTGGCAAGTTGAGCAAACCATGGCTGTTGGCGATGGAGCCAATGATCTGCCTATGTTGGGCGCCGCGGGATTGGGTGTGGCTTTTCATGCTAAGCCGCTGGTTATCGAGCAGGCGCCACATCATATCAGTAACTTTGGTCTAGATGGCTTGCTATACGTAATGGGTTTATCTGATAGTGAGTTGCTATAGCTAAACCACAGGTATGAGTGTTTTGTGTGGTTGACCAGGCTCTTCCTTTACTAGGCGCGGCACTAGATAACCCGGCAGTTGGCTTTGCATGGAGCGCAGCAATGCTTGCCCTTGCTGTTGGCTCACAAAAAAATGCTGCGTGCCGGCCACCTGATCGGGTAGATGTAAATAATAAGGCAGTACAGCGGCACTAAATAGTTTTTTGCTTAAAGCGCATAGGCTGTCTGTGTCGGCATTAATACCCTGTAATAAAACGCTCTGATTGAGCAAGCTGATCCCAGCTTGTTGCATGCGCAAGCAGGCTTGCACTACCTGTGCGTCTATTTCTTGTGGGTGGTTGCAATGTAATACCATGACTATCTGTAGGCGCGATGTTTGCAAGCGTTGGCACAGTGTTGTGGTGATGCGTGCTGGCAGTACCACAGGTAGGCGTGTGTGAATACGCAGGCGTTGTACATTTGGGAGGGCTTCTATTTCATCTATCAAGGCAAACAGCATATTGTTAGTGAGTGCCAACGGGTCGCCGCCACTAAGAATAATTTCTTCAATATTCGCATCAACAGCTAAACAGGCTAAGCTCGCTTGCCATTGGCTGCGGCTGCGTTGTTGTTCGTGGTAGGGGTAGTGGCGGCGAAAGCAATAGCGGCAATTAATGGCACAGTGGCCCGCTGCGATCAGGAGGGCACGCCCATGGTATTTGTGCACAACGCCAGGGGTTGGATTAAATTCGGCTTCGGCTAAGGGGTCGGCTACAAAATCCGAACTAGACACCGCCTCTGCCGTTTGGGGTAATACTTGCAATAATAAGGGATCGCGAGGGTTACTAGGTTGCATGCGGGCGACGTAGGCTTTTGGTACTAGGGTGCTAAAACCCTGGTCATTAGCACTAAGTTGCTGTACTTGTTGTTCACTAAATTGTAACTCGCGCAATAGTTCTTGGGTGCTGCGCAGACTTTGTGCCAATTGCAGGCGCCAGTATTGTTCTTCTGTATTTTGCTCAGCGCTAAGGATAACTTGTTCGCGAGGCTCAACTTGTGCCACAGTTTCAGGTATCATTAGCTTTTCCATTTTAGTAAATTGATTGAGCAACACAATGGCGAATTATAGCACTAACGAATTCAAGAATGGCCTTAAAGTCATGTTGGAAGGCGACCCATGTTCCATGGTAGACGTGGAGTTTGTTAAACCCGGTAAAGGTCAGGCTTTCACCCGTGTAAAACTAAAAAACCTGAAGTCAGGTCGCACTTGGGAGCGGACCTTTAAGTCTGGTGAAAGCATCGAAGGTGCTGACGTTATGGATCGCGACATGGAATACCTCTACACAGACGGTGAGTTTTGGCACTTCATGCTCACAGATGGTTCTTTTGAACAATTTGCTGCCGATGCGGCCGCCGTTGGCGATTGCACTAAATGGCTCAAGGAGCAAGAAACCTATCAGGTTACGCTGTGGAATGAGGCGCCTATTTCGGTGTCCCCACCCAACTTTATTGAATTGGAAGTGACAGAAACTGATCCAGGCTTAAAGGGCGATACAGCCCAAGGTGGCAGTAAGCCAGCCTATTTGAGCACTGGCGCTATGGTGCGCGTGCCGCTGTTTATAGAAATAGGTGAGGTATTGAAAGTGGATACCAGAACGGGTGAATATGTTAGTCGAGCCTAATTAGGCGGTCTTAGGTAAGTGATTACCGTGTTAGGCAATGATTTTTTTGCTAGTTTGTTGTGCGCTCATGACAGTGCTCATAATGGTTGGTAAAGCCTTATAAATGGGCTCATAATTTAGCTTATCAGATGGTTCCTTGTGATGAATGATGTCCTATGGCAACCGACAGCTGACCATTCCATGTTGCATGCTCGTGCACAGGTCTTGGCTCAGGTGCGTGAATTTTTTGCTGAGCGCGGTGTGCTTGAAGTGGACACGCCTGTACTGTCCCATTTTGGTGTTAGTGACCCCCATATTGACAGTATCCCTGCCGAGTTTACACCTAGCGGTGCCAAGCAGGGACAAGCGATGTATCTAATGAGCTCCCCTGAATATGCCATGAAGCGTTTGCTAGCGGCTGGCAGTGGGTGTATCTACCAGATTGCCAAGGCGTTTCGAAATGGGGAAGCTGGCAGCCGCCACAGCCCAGAATTCACCCTGCTGGAATGGTATCGGGTGGCTTATGACTTGCCGCAATTGATGGAGGAAGTAGCACAACTACTAAGTCTGTTGTTGGCGCCTAGGCTGCCTGATCTGCAGTGGCAATTTTGGACTTATCAACAGGCGTTTGAAGAAATTTTGGGTGTAGATCCAATGTTGTTGTCGGCGGCGCAGTTACAAAGCTTGGCGCGGCAGCATATTGATATCGCTATGCCTGATGATACGCCTCGCGATACCTGGTTGGATTTATTGATGAGCCACTGCCTAGAGCCAGCCTTACCTGAGGCGTGTTTTATTTACAATTATCCGGCCAGTCAAGCGGCTTTGGCTCGTGTCAAAAAAGACTCGGCGGGACACGCGGTAGCGCGTCGCTTTGAAGTCTATGTACAAGGTTTGGAGTTGGCCAACGGTTATCATGAATTGACCGATGCTCAGGAACAAGCACAGCGCTTTGCTCAGGACAATGAGACCCGTGGCGAGTTGGATAAAACACCAATGGCTGTGGATCAACGTTTAGTGCATGCCCTGCAAGAGGGTATGCCAGATTGTGCCGGAGTGGCCATGGGCCTGGAGCGTGTACTTATGTTGGCCAATGGGAAAAAAGATATTGCTCAAGTATTAGCCTTCGATTTTAATCGCGCTTAGCCAGCATTTGCCCCATGCGAGTAGTGACACCCGGTTGCAGCTCCGGGTTCCACTGGCAAGTGCTTTTAGGTAGGCACATGATCACCGTGGAGCCAAGCTTAAAGCGCCCCATTTCTTCACCTTTGCGCAGGGCAATGTCTTGTTGCTCAGTATATTGCCACTGGGTCACCTGTCGACCTGTCGGGCAGACCAGTCCAGCCCAAGGGGTTTCTATACTTGCAACAATCATGGCGCCCACTAATACCATGGCCATGGGGCCAAATTCAGTATCAAACATGGCAACCACACGTTCATTGCGGGCAAATAGGCCAGGTACTCCCTCAGCCGTGGCTTGATTAACCGAAAATAGCTGGCCAGGCACGTGCACCATGCTGGTTAGCTTGCCATCACAGGGCATGTGAATTCGGTGGTAGTCTTTTGGTGACAGGTAAATGGTAGTGAACTGGCCATCAGTAAACGGGGCGGCCAGCTCACTGTTGCCCCCGAGTAGGGTGGTGACGTCAAAGTCTTGGCCTTTGGCCTGAAACACCTTGCCGTCCTTAATATCCCCGATTTGACTTATGGCCCCGTCAACGGGACAAGCTAGGTGGTCGTGATGATAATCGATTTGACGAGCATCAGCTTTTAGGGCGCGAGTAAAAAAGTCATTGAAGCTAATATAGTCGGCCAGTTGTTCGCGCTCAGCTTCTTGCATATTGACCTTAAACTGCTTGGCAAAGACTTTGATTAATGGGTCTTTGATCAAAGGCAGGCGACTTTCCGCCAGAAACCCCACTAGTCGAGAGATTAGGTGCTGAGGAATCATGTACTGTAACAGTATAAATAAGCGATCTTTCATGGTGTTGCCTGTTAAGGGTTATTGATGCGTAACAAATTCATCCAGAGAATTTTTTATGCTGCGATAGCTGGCTAAACGCACTGGATCGATGTCGCCGTCCTGCAGTGCTTTTAGTAGAGCACAGTTGGGTTCGTGTTCGTGGGAGCAATCACTGAATTTGCAGTAACCCAAGAAGGGGCGAAATTCGCGAAAACTTTCTATCAGCGTTTCGGCATCCATGTGCCACAAGCCAAACTCTCGGATTCCTGGTGAATCAATCAAATCGCCACCTTTGGGAAAGTGAAATAGCTTGGCAGTCGTCGTGGTGTGGGTGCCTTGTTCATGGTACTCCGACAAGGCACTGACCTTAAGATCCGTCCCCGGCAGTAATACATTGACCAAACTCGACTTACCTACTCCAGATTGGCCGACAAACACGCTTACTCTTTGGTCTAAGGTGGTGAGCAGTTCTGCTAAGCCATCCTGGTTTTTGGTGGAGGCGCGAATGATGCGATAGCCTAGTTGCCTATAGCGTGCCAGCATAGGTTCTATATGTGCATCAGCCTCGGCATCTAGGATATCTATTTTGTTAAGTAAAATGATAGGCTCAATGTCACTAGCTTCAGCCGCTACCAGATAACGGTCAACCAAATTAGCATGGGCGTAGGGTTTGGGGGCAATGGTGACAACGATCTGATCAATATTGGCTGCGATAGGCTTTAATTCACCGTATTTGTTAGGCCGGCTTAACTCACTGTGACGTGGGTCGCGGGCCACCACCACACCGCTTTGGTCGGCTGCTTGACGCCAGGAAACCTGATCTCCAGTCACCAGATGACCTAAGTTGGAGCGCAGTTTGCAACGAAATTGCTGACCCTGATGTTCACCTTGCAGGGCCTCTACATCAATTTGAGAGCCATAATGGGCGATGATTAAGCCTTGTTGTTCCGGCCCTAAATCGCCATGTTCAATGGCTACATCGATGGCTTTGTCTTTTTTATTAGCTCGTTCACGCCGCTCAGCTTGAACTTTTTCAATTTGCCAATGTTGGCGGCGAGTTAATTTGCGTTTTGCCATGTAATTATCAATTGGCTGTCTATTTGTGGTTCATTCTACCGCGAAGTGGGGCATAATTCAGTTATGAATTTCAAAATGCGCAAATGAATAGGATTATTGATGGCTAAACACCCCCATAACCTGATTTGGATTGATCTGGAAATGACTGGTTTGGAACCAGCAACCGATGTCATTATCGAAATTGCCACCATTGTTACCGACGCAGACTTGAATATACTAGCCCAAGGCCCCGCTTTGGCCGTGCATCAATCTGATGATGTGCTCAATAACATGAATGCCTGGTGCATTGATCAGCATGGTAAATCGGGGCTCACCGAAAGAGTGAAGCAGAGCAATGTCAGCTGTGCTGATGCCGAACAAATGACCCTCAACTTTTTGCGTCAACATGTTGATGCCGGTGTGTCACCCATGTGTGGCAACAGCATAGGCCAAGACCGTCGTTTTTTGGTGAAGTACATGCCAGACCTAGCGGACTACTTTCACTACCGCAATCTTGATGTAAGCACCCTGAAAGAATTGGCCCGCCGTTGGCACCCAGAGTTGGCTGCTGGTGTGAAAAAAAATAGCACCCACCTGGCCATGGACGATGTTATGGACTCCATTGCTGAACTGGCTTATTACCGTCAACATTTTTTGCAGATACCTAAATAGCTGGCTTAGTATTAGCGTAAATGTTTTAGCTTACGCGCTTCGATATCTAATAAGGGTAATGTTTGTAAGGGGATGGCTTGTGTGGCCCTTTGTTGCAATTGCTGTAGAGCCCATTGCACATGCTCGCGTACCATGGCGGAGTCGTGATTTAGGCGGCTCTTGAGGGCGCCTATGGCTAATTCTGTGGCCTGTCCATTACCCAAGCCTATAGCAATATTTCGTAACCACCCCTCGTAACCGGTGCGACGGATGGGTGAGCCTAGAGTGCGTTGGTCAAACTCGTCGGCGCTCCAAGCAAACAGTTCGACAAGGTCGGTTTGGTCTAAGCTGTGGCGTGGCTTGAAGTCGTCTTCTTGGGTGGCCTGGGGGTAGCGGTTCCAAGGGCAAGCGAGCTGGCAATCATCACAACCAAAAATACGGTTGCCCATAAGTGGGCGAATAGCGACCGGAATGGCTCCCTTGTGCTCGATAGTTAGGTAGGCTATGCATTTATTAGCATCTAGTACATAGGGTTGTGGAAAAGCGGCGGTCGGGCACACGTCCATACAAGCACTGCAGCGACTGCAGTGGTCTTTGTCGTAGGCCGGATCAGTGGGCAGTGGTAGGTTAATAAATATCTCACCCAATACGAACCAGGAGCCGGTTTTGCGATTGATTAGCAGGGTGTTTTTTCCTTGCCAACCTAGCCCCGCTTGCTGCGCCATCGGTTTCTCCATGACAGGAGCGCTATCTACAAATACGCGATAGCCATAAGGGCCGATCAAGCCTTCAATAGCTTTGGCTAACTGCGCCAAGCGCTTGCGGACTAGCTTATGGTAGTCACGGCCCAGAGCATAGCGGGCAATGTAGGCTTGCTGATCATCTTCTAGGCAGGATTTGGTAGTAATATTTGGGTCTAGATAGTGCATGTTCAGGCAGATAACACGCGTCGTGCCAGGTACTAATTCATGTGCGCGATAACGCTTGCTACCATGCTCAGCCATATACCCCATGGCACCGTGATAACCTTGTTGTAACCACTTTTGTAGGCGTTCTCCAGCGGCTTCTAATTGAGGTGCAACCACCCCCATATCGGCAAAGCCAAATTGCTTGGCAAGCTGCTGAATTTGCTGCTTTAATGCGAGCAGTTGTGCTGGGCTAAGTGCTGGCGTGTCAGCGCTATTTACCGTGCTTGGATTAGTGTGGCTTGGTGAAGTTTCAGACATGGAGATATTTTACCTTGAAATGCCACCTAAAGACTACGCACGGGTGGCGTGACAGGGTATTATATGCGCTTAAGGAATTGTTCTAGCCTTCCTTGATACGTTAACCTGACCATATAGACTAGCCTAAATAACACATGACCAAACAATTGTTACGTGATGCCCAAGGAGAAGACGCCATGGTGGCTTTAGGCCAACAGTTAGGCGCCGCTGTCGCAGCTTCGGCTGGTGGGCTAGTCATTTTTTTGCAAGGCAATTTGGGTATGGGGAAAACCACCCTCATTCGCGGTGTAATTCGTTATTTTGGGCATACAGGCACGGTGAAAAGCCCTACTTATACGCTGGTTGAACCTTATCGTTTTGATCAATGCCCGGTGAATCATTTTGATTTGTACCGTTTAGGTCATCCCGAAGAGTTGGAGTTTTTAGGTATCCGCGACTATTTTGATGGCAACGCGGTTAATCTGATCGAATGGCCGGATAAAGGTAAGGGCCTATTGCCATTGGCAGATCTGACTATCAGCATTACCGGTGAGGGCCCTCAGCGTCAGCTGCAGTTTGATGCCAATACTGTTGTGGCTCAGGCCATTTTACAGACCATGAAAAGCGCCGAGGTTGCCTGTGATTAGGTTGCCTAATGCGCTGCTGTCCCTATTTGCTTGCTTGTGCCTCAGTGCCTTCAATGCTGGTGCTGCGGATATAAAAAATGTGCGTATCTGGCCGGCACCTGATAGTACCCGTGTGGTATTGGATACCAGTGATCCGGTAACCCATACGGCTTTTACTTTAAATAATCCAGAGCGTTTAGTGCTGGATTTGCCGGCCAGTCGTTTGCAAACATCGGTGGCCAAGCTGAATTTTAAGGGTAGCCCCGTTGATACCATTCGTTCTAGTCAGCGGCCTGATAATAAGCTACGCATAGTGATCGATTTACATCATAAGGTGAATTTTAAAATATTTGCCTTGCCACCCAACGATGCCTATGGCCATCGTTTGGTTATCGACCTCACCAATTACCAGATCGAAGGCGCCAAGCTGAGTTCGCCCCCCAGCCAACAGCAGGCTATAAAAAGTTTGGAGTTGGTAAATAGTCAACGAAATATTGTGATTGCCATTGACCCTGGGCACGGTGGCGATGATCCGGGCGCATCAGGGCCTCGCTTTAATGGCAAATATCTGCGTGAAAAACATGTTGTCCTGGCGATTGGTAAGTACTTGCAGGAAGAAATAAACCGTATGCCTGGTTTCGAGGGGGTGCTGGTTCGTAGTGGCGATTATTATGTTAGTTTGCGTGGGCGCACCAAGAAGGCCCGTCAAGCCAGCGCTGACTTATTTGTGTCGGTGCACGCTGATGCATTTAAGAATAGCAGCGCCCGTGGCGCTTCTGTGTGGACCTTGTCTAAACGAGGTGCATCCAGTGAAATGGGGCGTTGGTTGGCACAAAAGGAAAATACGGCTGATTTAATTGGTGGTATTGGTGGTGTTAGTCTTGATGATAAAGAAGAAGACTTGGCCAAAACGTTACTTGATTTGTCTATGACCCATAGTCAATCCACCAGCTTAGGTGTGGCCAAATCAATTCACAAGAATATGGCTAAAATGGCACGCATGCATAAAAAGCAGGTCGAAAGAGCCGGATTTGTTGTATTGAAGTCGCCGGGCATCCCCTCGGTATTAGTGGAAACTGGTTTTATTTCCAATCCTGGCGAAGCGGCTAAACTTCGCACTTCGGCTTACCAAAGAAAAATGGCGAAGGCGGTTGCCACGGGTATTCGTCAGTATTTTTATGCCAACCCTGTGGCTAACACCTATATTGCCACAGTGGTGGAGGCCAAGCGCAACCAGGTGAAATACAAGGTCGTTAGGGGGGATACCCTGTCAGAAATAGCCCAGCGTTATAACACTAGTATCAGTAAATTACGTGCTGCTAATGGCATGAGCAGCAAGTCCATATTACAAATTGGCCAGCAACTGGTTATTCCAGCAGGGTAAATTATGTCCCGAATTCATTTGCTAACTCCTCGTTTAGCTAACCAGATTGCCGCCGGTGAAGTGGTCGAGCGCCCAGCCTCGGTAATCAAAGAACTGTTAGAGAACAGCCTAGATGCGGGGGCTGATAAAATTGACGTGGACGTCGATCAAGGAGGCGTCAAATTGATGCGGGTGCGTGATAATGGCTCCGGCATCAATAAAGATGATCTAGCATTAGCACTGAGTCGCCATGCCACCAGCAAAATCACCAGCCTCGATGACTTGGAAGCCGTTAGTAGTCTCGGGTTTCGTGGTGAAGCTCTGGCCAGTATTAGTTCCGTTGCACGGTTGACGTTAACATCTCAAACGGCGTCGCAGGATAGTGCCTGGCAGGTGCTTGCCGAGGGCCGGGATATGGCGGCTAAATTGCAACCGGCAGCCCATCCTGTGGGCACTACCGTTGAAGTGCGGGACTTGTTCTTTAATACGCCCGCTCGGCGTAAATTTTTACGTACAGAAAAGACAGAATTTGGTCACCTAGAAGAAGTTATTAAACGTTTGGCCTTGAGCCGCATGGACGTCGCCTTTCAACTCAAGCACAATAGCAAAATTATCCACAACCTGCGCCCAGCGACACAACAAGTCGCCCAAGAGAAACGCGTGGCCAGTGTCTGTGGCCCTAATTTTATGCAGCAGGCTATCCATATTGAAATGGAGGCGCCGGGCTTGCGCCTATGGGGCTGGGTGGGCCTGCCCACTTTTTCTCGCAGTCAGGCTGATTTGCAATACTTCTTTGTTAATGGCCGTGTGGTGCGCGATAAATTGGTAAGCCACGCTGTGCGTCAAGCTTATCGCGATGTGCTCTATCATGGCCGCCATCCAGCATTTGTTCTGTATTTAGATCTGGATGCCGCCACTGTGGATGTCAACGTGCATCCCACCAAGCATGAGGTGCGTTTTCGTGACGGCCGTTTGGTACATGACTTTATTTTCCGCTCTCTGCATAAGGCACTCGCTGATTTGCGGCCAGAAGTTCCGACCGGTGGTGGTTTGGATGAGTTGGTGACACCGG
>JAAERS010000053.1 GCA_024230095.1 Gammaproteobacteria bacterium
ATTCAAATCATCAAAAAATAAGCCCCCTACACCGCGGGCCTCTCCTCGATGGGGCAGGTAGAAATAGTCATCACACCATTTCTTTAGGCGTGGGTACAGATCTTCGCCAAATGGGTCGCAAGCATTTTTTGCCGTCTGATGCCAATGGCGGCAGTCTGCCTCTTCACCATAATAAGGCGTCAAGTCATAACCTCCACCAAACCACCACACAGGCTCTTCTCCTTTTTTTTCAGCTACGAAAAAACGCACATTGGCATGACTGGTTGGCACGAAAGGGTTGTGGGGGTGAATAACTAGGCTCACACCCATGGCTTGAAAGCTCCTCCCCGCCAGTTCTGGGCGATGGGCAGTAGCCGAGGCTGGCATAGAATCACCCATGACATGGGAAAAATTCACCCCACCCTTTTCAATCACACCACCTTGAGCAAGCACTCGACTGGTTCCACCTCCACCGGCCTTGCGCACCCAACTATCAGCAACAAACTTACCTTGTCCATCATGGGCTTCCAAAGATTCACATATTTGGCTTTGTAAACCCATGAGGTATTCTTTAACAGCTGCTATATCTATGTTTGCCACAGTTAGTTTTCCTACTTTGTTACTTACTTTCACAACGGTTTATGGTTTATAAACACAGCACCTAAACACTGCGGATAATTTCTCCAGTAACCAGATCACGGACTTGAGAAGGCTGTTGGCATGAGCCCAAATTGCCCGGCAATACATAATCCAACTGCTGCGCGAAATATTGCCGCAATTTGAGACGTGTCTTAGCCGGCGGCGCTGCGGCAGGGTTGGCCGAGGTAGAAATAATAGGGCCTCCCAGCTCATCACACAAGCGCGCCACCAATGGGTGGGCAGAAATACGCACAGCCACACTTTCATGGTGCCCCTTTACCCACAGGGGTACCCAATGTTGGTCATCTGGCAAAAGCCATGTGATAGGGCCTGGCCATGTGTTGTTTAGGCGCTGGATCTGTGCATCATTCAAATTAGCTAGCAAGGGCTGAATATGGTGCCAACGAGAAGCCACCAAAATAAGTCCCTTATGCCAAGGGCGCTGTTTTAGATCCCATATTTGTTGCACCGCTTGCCGATTCCAGGGATCACATCCCAAGCCCCAAACAGCCTCCGTTGGGTAAGCAATAACACCGCCCTGACGCACGGCAGCTAAAGCATTATGAACATGCCAATCGCTGGTCATTCAATACCTCTATTTTATACGTACATAACCTTGGGGCCCTTCCGTCACATAACCCAACAAGGAAAGTTCCATTAATTGCGCCGCCACGGCGGCATAGGGTAAGGCCATTTGCTGGCAAATTATATCAACAGGCAGGGGGTCATAGCCAAGCTGATTCAACAATTGTTGCAATAATACCGACAAATGTGCCTTGTCACTGGGTCCTGTGTGATCATGTACCGCTTTATTGGTCATTGATTTAACGCTTGAGCCTGTCAGCATAGGTGCCAATTCAGCAATGATCTGCTCTGGTGTATACACCAAACAGGCACCGTCACGAATCAAATCCAAACTGCCTTGGGCCTTTTTGTTCAACACGCTAAAAGGCAAAGCAAATACCTCTCGACCTTGCTCTAAGGCGGCCTTGGCGGTAATTAAAGAACCACTTTTCGGGGCGGCCTCCACTACCAACACGCCTAAGCTCAAACCACTAACAATGCTATTACGGGCTGGAAATTGGTGCGGCATCGCTGATAAAAACAAAGGCCAGGGTGAAACCAGTGTGCCACCATTGGTAACTATTTGTGCCGCTAGCGCCTGGTGCCGAGTTGGGTAAACTCGTGCCAAACCCGAACCCAAAATGGCGATAGTATCACCCGCCACATCCAAAGCGCCTTGGTGGCTGGCGCCATCAACTCCCACAGCTAGGCCGCTCACGACGGTCAAACCTGCTGCCGCTAAGGCTTGGGCATATTGATGCGCCAAGGCCAAACCAGAAGCACTTGCCTGGCGCCCTCCCACCATAGCAATGGCGGGATCCGCCAATAAGCTCACCTTGCCCTCAACCCACAACCAACCTGGGCAGTCTTGCAGTTGTTTAAGCTGTTCGGGAAAACGAGCATCATGCCAAGTGAGCAGTTGCGCGGCATGCTGCTGTAACCAACGATATTGCTCTTGAAAGTGGCTTTCTAAGTCAACCTGCCGCAATTCGCGCCAGCGTTTTAGTGTCCCTGCCCGCAAAGCTAAACTGTGCAGATCTACTTCATAAACTAACTGCATAATGTCTGGCCAGGCTTGCACTAGCTGCCGACTTTGGGCATAACCTAAATTGAGTTCAGTAAAGGCCAGCCAAGCCCAATCCCGAGCCTGCCATATTGTGCCACTCAAGCACACATCCATATTGCCTGTTTGGCACTTTTTGTTACGAGAATTGTTGGTTCCTTGCATCGGGCCTCCTTGCCGCATATTGCAGTTAACTTAACCGGTTGCCCATAATGAAAGTCCGAACACCAGCAAGATTTTGCCGCGTAACAGGGCACGAACTTACATAAAGAGGGTGTTTACGGGTTGTGTCTGGTCAATTACGCCGAATTTTTAACGTCGCCATAGGACAAAAGCACAATTGTGTAAAAGTCTCATGATATAATTGTAGTCAAATTTTCATGTACTATTTGAGCAATATCATAATGGCCCTGCTTCCTATTCTTGAATTCCCCGATCCTCGGCTGCGCAAAGTGGCAGAACCTGTCACCGAAGTCACTGATAGTATTCGTCAATTGACCGATGATATGTTGGAAACCATGTATGCTGCTCCCGGTATTGGTCTAGCCGCAACCCAAGTCGATGTGCACCAGCGTATTGTGGTCATTGATGTGTCTGAGGAGGGCGACGAGCCTTTAGTTCTGATTAATCCAGAATGGGAAGCACTAGACGAAGACATGCAAGTCTATCAGGAGGGCTGCCTGTCCGTACCTGAGTTTTATGATGACATCGATCGCCATAGTCATATTGTTTACCGCGCTTTAGATCGTGATGGCCAGGCCATCGAAAGCCAGGCCAGCGACCTATTGGCGATTTGTATCCAGCACGAATTGGACCATCTAAATGGTAAGCTATTTGTTGATTATTTATCTCGTTTGAAGCGTGATCGCATCCGCAAGAAGCTGGAAAAGAAACACCGCTTGGAACAACAGGGGCGTTAAGTCTGCCACTGCCATTGTTAACTTACAATGGCCAACTAAGGAGCTCACGTGAGCAACCAAAATCTGCGCATCATCTTTGCAGGTACGCCCGAATTTGCGGCCCAACACCTACAGGCGTTAATCAATAGCCACCATGATGTGGTGGCGGTTTATAGTCAGCCAGATAGACCCGCAGGACGGGGCCGCAAATTAACAGCCAGCCCTGTAAAGCAGCTGGCCATGGACCACCAACTAGAAATACAACAACCCCTGTCCCTAAAAGAACCCGATACCCAAGCCCAGCTGGCTAGTTATCAGGCCGACATCATGGTAGTGGTTGCTTACGGCTTGTTGCTACCGCAGGTGGTATTGGATATTCCTCGCCTAGGTTGCATTAATGTGCATGGTTCGCTATTGCCTCGCTGGCGCGGCGCCGCCCCTATACAGCGTGCCCTGCTAGCCGGCGATGCCGAAACGGGTATCACCATCATGCAGATGGCGGCGGGGCTTGATACTGGCCCCATGCTTCACAAAAGCACGGTAGCCATTAGCGAACAAGACACCTCCGCTTCCCTCTACGACAAGTTAGCAATAGCGGGTTGCACTAGCCTGATAGAGGTGCTCGACCAAATTGAATGCCTAAGGGCTCAAGAGCAAGACGAAAAACTGACCTGTTACGCTGACAAGCTGAGCAAGTCTGAAGGTGTTATTAACTGGCAACAACCTGCTCCAGCAATTAGCCTACAGGTACGAGGCCTCAATCCTTGGCCTGTGGCCTACACCGGTTTTAGCCAACAGAAGCTGCGCATTTGGATGGCTCAAGCCCAGCCTAACAAGCACACTGATATGGCGCCTGGGACCGTCATAGGCTACAGCAAACAGGGTATCAACGTGGCCTGTGGCCAAGGCCAGCTGCTCATTACCGCATTACAATGGCCTGGAAGCAAAGCCATTAGTGGCGCTCAGTTAAAGAATTTGCAACAAAAATTGCCCATAGGTAGCCTACTTGGTCGTGAGGATTCACCGTTGTGAGCGAACCCACCCGCTACTTGGCCGCCTTGGCCATCATGGAAGTTTTGCGCAACAAAGGCTCGCTGGCTGGCAGCCTACCCCTGGCTTTAGCTCAGGCGGAAGTTAAAGAGCGGGCCCAATTGTCACAACTAGTCTATGGCACCTGTCGTTACTTTCCACAACTGAACGCTATTGCTCAGCAACTACTGAACAAACCTTTACGCAACCGCGATCAAGATATCTATGGGCTGATTTTAGTGGGCCTGTACGAGCTGTGTCATATGCGCACACCTACCCATGCCACAGTAACAGGTTGCGTAGAGGCGTCTAAAGCCAGCGGTCAAGACTGGTCGGCGGCCCTGATTAATGGTGTCCTGCGATCATTCTTACGCCAACAAGAAACACTACCAGCCCAGTTATCTAAACAACCTGAGTACCAATACAATCACCCCCAGTGGCTGCAAGCCAAGCTCGCCAATCACTGGCCTGAAAATTGGACACAAATATTGGCAGCCAATGATCAACAGGCTCCCATGACCTTGCGTATTAACCAGCGTCACCACTCGGTAGACGAGTATCTAGCCCTGTTAAGTGCTGCTGATATCGACGCCAAGGCTTGCCAATATAGTTCTTGGGGCGTGCAACTAGCGGCACCCTGCCAAGTAGAAAACCTGCCAGGTTTTGCCCAAGGCTGGGCCAGTGTGCAAGATGAAGCCCCGCAGCTCGCCCCCATGTTGCTAGATCTGCAAGATGGTTTGCGCGTTTTGGATGCTTGCGCGGCACCGGGTGGTAAAACAGGCCATCTGCTAGAGGTGGCCAATCTAGAGGTAACGGCTGTTGAATTAGAGCAGCGTCGCATAGGTCGTTTGCATGAGAATTTGCAGCGCCTGCAACTGCAAGCCGAGGTTATTTGTGCCGATGCCAGTCAGCCAGAGCAATGGTGGGACGGGCAAGTTTTTGATCGCATCCTGTTAGATGCTCCCTGCTCGGCTACGGGCGTCATTCGTCGTAATCCTGATATAAAAATGTTGCGTAGCAATGAAGACATAACTCGTTTGGCCCAGCTACAACTGCGCCTATTACAGCAACTGTGGCCAACCTTGGCCGTTGGCGGCAGCATGGTTTATGCTACCTGTTCGGTGTTGCGGCAAGAGAACGAGCGCATTGTGAAACGCTTCTTACAAGGCCAGGAGAACGCTCTACATCAGCCCATCCATGCCCAGTGGGGGCAAGCCACTGAATACGGTCGACAGTTGTTCCCCAACCCTGATAGTCACGATGGCTTTTATTATGCCATATTGCAAAAGACCACTTATTAATAACAAATTTGACTCGGCTTGCCCTGATTACCATGACACACAGATGGTTTCTGGTATCATACAAGCAAATCGGTTTATAACACTGAAGCGACCGTTATGAAAATTATCATTCTCGGTGCCGGCCAGGTCGGCAAAACCTTGGCAGAAAACCTGGCCATTGATGGCAATGACATCACTATGGTGGACCAGAATAAGGCGGCCCTAAAAGACCTGCAGGACCGCCTGGACATTCGCACTATTGCCGGCCCTGCCTCCTTACCAAGTATTCTCGAAGCCGCCGGCGTCGAAGATGCCGATATGCTAGTAGCCGTGACCAATACCGATGAAGTCAATATGGTGGCTTGTCAAATTGCCAAGCACGTTTACCTGACCCCTACGACGATCAGTCGTATTCGGTCTCACCAGTATCTACATCATCGTGGTGCCTTATTCAAAACTGAGAAAGGCGCCTTTCCTATTGATGTCATCATCAGCCCAGAGAAGCTAGTCACTAAACACGTACAGCGCCTCATAGAAAATCCCAGCGCCCTGCAAGTACTGGACTTTGCCGAAGGGCGCGTGCAACTGGTGGCCGTTAAGGCTCGTATAGGCGGCCCCCTAGTTGGTCAGCCGATCGCTAATTTGCGCCAACATATGCCCAACATTGATACCCGTGTGGCCGCCATATTCCGCAAGGACAGGGCCATCGTGCCAGAAGGTGATACGGAAATTCACGTTGACGACGAGGTTTTCTTCATTGCGGCCAAACGCGATATCCGTGCGGTGATGAGCGAATTACGGCGCCTCGAAAAGCCCTACAAAAAAATTATGATTGCTGGCGGCGGCAATATCGGTGCTCGTTTGGCTAGCAATCTAGCAAAAGACTTTCGGGTCAAGATTATCGAGCGCGGCTTAGCCCGCTGTGAACAATTGGCCGATTCCCTAGATGACGTCATTGTGCTGCACGGCAGCGCTTCAGATCAAGATTTGTTAATTGAGGAAAATATAGAAGCCACCGATGTATTCTGCGCCCTTACCAACGATGATGAAGCCAATATCATGGCCTCCATGTTGGCTAAACGCTTAGGGGTGCGCAACGTCATGACGCTCATTAGCAACCCCGCTTACGTTGATCTTATCGAAGATGGCACCATCGATATCGCTATTTCGCCACAACAAGCCACTGTTAGTAGCTTGCTTACCCATGTCCGTCGGGGCGATATTGTTAATGTTCACTCTTTACGCCGCGGTGCGGCTGAAGCCATTGAGGTCATTGCCCACGGCGACCTGAAAACATCACAGGTGGTAGGCCGAAGGCTGGAGCAAATTGCCCTACCTGAAGGCACCAGTTTTGGTGCTCTAGTGCGTGGCGATAAGGTGATCATGGCACACCATGATACGGTCATTGAAAATGATGATCATGTCATACTTTTCCTTACAGATCGCCGCATGATCAACGATGTTGAGCGCCTGTTCGCCGTCGCACTCACATTTTTCTAGGCCCAGCCATGCACTTGCGAATAGCTCAGAAAATCGTCGGCATCCTTCTTATGGTCTTTAGCTTGGCCATGCTGCCACCACTACTGGTATCGGTTATCTATCAAGACGACAACCACCTGGCTTTCATTCAGGCTTTCGGCATTACACTAGTAGCTGGCTTAGTGGCTTGGCTGCCCGTGGCCAAATACCAAAAGGTATTGCGCACCCGCGATGGCTTTGTAGTAGTGGTGTTGTTTTGGACCATACTCGGCATATTCGGGGCCCTACCTCTATACCTTATCAAACCCTGGCAGGTTAACTGGCAGTTTGTTGATGCCCTGTTTGAGTCCTTGTCAGGGCTCACCACCACCGGTGCCACAGTCATTCGGAAAATAGATTATTTGCCAGAATCGATCCTTTTTTACCGGCAATTTCTGCAATGGTTCGGGGGCATGGGCATCATTGTATTGGCCGTGGCTATTTTGCCCATGCTGGGTATTGGTGGTATGCAATTATATCGTGCCGAAACGCCTGGTCCGGTGAAAGACTCCAAGCTAACACCGCGCATAACAGAAACAGCCAAGCACCTCTGGTACATCTACCTAGCCCTCACCGTAACCTGTGCGGGGGCATACTGGATCGCTGGCATGAGTCTTTTTGATGCTATTAGTCATAGCTTTTCCACAGTGGCTATCGGCGGTTTTTCCACCCACGATGCCAGTTTGGGGTATTTTAACAGCCCGGCGATAGAAGGCATTGCCATTGTATTTATGCTGCTGGCGGCGATCAATTTTGGCTTGCACTTTCAAACTGTGCGCCTTATGCGCAACAAGCATCATAGCTTCAACCTTAAACATTATTGGCAAGACGAAGAGTTTCAATTTTTCTTAAGCATCATTGCCAGCATTTCTGTACTTACCATCATCACCCTATACTTGGCGACCAGTATGGGCTGGATTGGCAGCTTCCGTCAGGGATTGTTTGAAGTGGTATCCATAGCCACTACCACAGGCTTTGCCACAGCCGACTTTGCCAACTGGCCTGCTATGTTGCCGTTTTTGTTATTCAGTGCCGCCTTTATTGGTGGCTGCGCCGGTTCTACTGGCGGTGGCATGAAGGTTGTGCGTGTATTAATCGTATTAAAACAAGGCCTGCGCGAAGTAAGGCGCTTGATTCACCCTAATGCCGTAATTCGCGTGAAACTTGGTGGCACAGCCATACCTGACCGTGTTGCCGATGCTGTGTGGGGCTTTTTCTCTGTCTATGCTCTAGTGTTTATCATTATGATGATCATTTTGCTAGCTACTGGTTTAGATCAAGTGACGGCTTGGTCCGCCGTTGGCGCAACCCTCAATAACCTTGGCCCAGGGCTAGGTCAAGTGGCCTCTAACTATGGGGAGATCAACACCACAGCAAAATGGATTTTATGTTTTTCAATGCTCCTCGGGCGTTTGGAGGTCTTCACTTTACTGGTGATCTTTATGCCTATGTTTTGGCGTGATTAATTTCACCTATGCACCCTTTATTCTCATTTTGTTAACAGACTTATCCACAGGTCAACTCCATGTCTGATAAATGGAACCAGCGCTATACCCAGTTTCCAAACTTACCCGCGGTTAATCACTGGCTCCATGCCTATCGGCATTTACTTCCTACGAAAGGCCATGCTCTGGACTTGGCATGCGGCCTAGGACAAAATGCATTTTTTCTTGCAAAACAGGGACTTATAGTAGATGCATGGGACAGCTCTATAGTGGCGATAGACGCGCTTAATGACCGTGCTAACGCTCAGCAATTGCCCGTTACGGGGCGTTGTATTGATGTCAAACAACAGTGGCCAGAGGGCGACTTTGACGTGATCTGTGTGAGTGCTTTCTTGCAGCGAGAACTTTGTCCACATATTGTTGCCCACCTCAAAGCCGGTGGAATCCTTTTCTATCAGACCTTCAACCAGGTACCTTTACCGAACAAACCCAGTACCACCAGCTTCCTGTTACAGGAATGTGAGCTGCTCAGTCTATTTGCTGACTTAATACCCATGGTCTATATTGATGAGCAAGAACGCTTTAGTGCTGATGCTTTGCCCAACATGGAAGGTAAAGCGCTATTAATTGCGCGAAAAAAATGAATGAGCCGCCCATTACTGCTCTAACGTTTGCTTAAAACGACGGTATTCCCATTGGTACTGCTCTGGATGGTGCGCAATAAGATCGGCCATCGCATCGTTTATGGACTGCACTGAATCCTGTAACGACTCATGCAGACACTGCTCGCTAATATCCAACAACTCAATAGCAAAGCCTTGGCCGGGTCCTAGGCGTTTGGCCCAGCCCAGCAACACCTGTATCTGTTTAACAGGAGCATTCGTAGGGGATGAAGACTTAGGAGCCACAAAGCCTCTCATCAATTGCGCTACTAAGGTCATTGTATAGGCAGGCTGACCAAAAAACGTTGCCTCAATAGCAGACTGAGCAGGAGGCTCCTGATCTGGCAAAATTAACAAAGATTCGTGTTTTTTTAAAGCTCGCTTTAACATCATCACACCCTTTGCCGAAGCCGGTGCGAGGGCCATACCGGCACCTTGGCGCCCTTGACTAATCAGCTCATCCAAGCCTGCTAATTTAGCCGGCTTATACAAGGCTGTAAGGGGGGATTGCTGTGCGAGCCATGCGGCAAATAATTCCCAATTGCCAAAATGGGGTGTCACAATAATGCGCGGGCGCACACCATCTAACAAAGCGACCCCTTCTACATGACGAACCCGTTTGCAGTTTGCAGCTCCTGAGTCACACCAATTATGCCCCATTTCCATCATCGCCATAGCTGTGTGGCACAGGCTTTTTTGCACTAGCCGTTGCTGGCTTGGACTATCTAGATATGGCAAGCAACGCGCTATGTTGCGCGTTGTTTCCTGCTTGGTTCGATTAGGTAGCCAATACAATAAATGCCCTATTAACAAACCCAACCGCTGAGCAATAGCCATTGGCAACAAACCAAATATACGGATAATGCTGGTTGCCAAAAAGGACTTCATCATATGCTAAAGAAACCAATAACAGTGAAACAGTGAGTGAGCGCTAGGCACACATAGTACCATCCTTATAGCAATCACACTCGATGCAACGTTAAATTTCCACCATAATCACTCATTTTTGGCGCTAAGTGCTATTTTTGTCTTGATTTTGCTAACTGTCAGCCCGCCTAGTTCATGCGCGAAAACCATGAATGGTGTATAATATCGCGTTTATTTTGAGCCCCTATGGGGTTTATTCTATTAACAGTCAAAAGTGGATTTGACCTCGTGGACACTACTACTGATAGCAGCACTTTTCAGGGTCTGATATTTGCCCTACAACAATTCTGGTCCAAAAAGGGCTGCAACATTATGCAGCCTCTGGATATGGAAGTAGGCGCAGGGACATTTCACCCTGCTACCTTTCTCAAGGCTATCGGGCCTGAAACTTGGCGCTCGGCTTATGTGCAACCTAGCCGTCGCCCAACGGATGGCCGCTATGGCGAAAACCCTAATCGCCTGCAGCATTACTTCCAATTTCAGGTGGTGATCAAACCATCTCCCGACAACTTTCAGGAAATGTACTTGGAGTGTTTAAAACACCTTGGTATTGATCCAGAGGTCCATGACATCCGCTTTGTGGAAGACAATTGGGAATCCCCAACACTTGGGGCCTGGGGACTCGGTTGGGAGGTTTGGTTGAATGGCATGGAAGTGTCTCAATTCACCTATTTTCAGCAGGCAGGTGGCCTAGAATGTTATCCGGTCATGGGCGAAATCACCATTGGCTTAGAACGCATTGCCATGTATTTGCAAAACGTCAATAGCGTTTACGACCTAACATGGAGCCGCGCGGCCAACGGCGAGACAGTCTCCTATGGTGATATATACCACCAACAGGAAGTGGAGATGTCCACCTTCAACTTTGACCACGCCCATGTGCCTACTCTATTTTCCAACTTCGACCACTACGAAGCTGAATGTGAAAAATTGGTGACAGAGCATCTGCCATTGCCCGCCTATGAACTAGTGCTCAAAGCATCTCACTGCTTTAATCTACTGGATGCCAGGCATGCTATTTCGGTGACCGAACGACAGCGCTATATACTGCGTGTTCGCACCATGGCAAGACAGGTGGCTCATGAATACTATGCCGCTCGCAAGGCTCTAGGTTTCCCTCTGGCCAGCCCAGAACTGCGTGCCGAATTACTCAATAATGAGGAGCAAGCATAATGTCTCACGCTGATTTTTTGTTTGAACTAGGTACAGAAGAGTTGCCACCCAAGTCGTTATCGGCTTTGCAAAACGCACTACAAAATAGCATTGTCAATCAGTTGGCTCAATTAAACCTTGGGCATGATCAGGTAAAAGCCTACGCGACGCCACGCCGTCTTGCCGTCATTATTGACCAATTACAACTACAGCAGGCTGATCGCCAAGAGAGTCGCCGTGGACCATCCCTATCTGCACCCGAGAAAGCCGCTCAAGGTTTTGCTCGCTCTTGTGGCGTAGAGCTGCAGGACCTAGAAGTAATCGAGACGAATAAAGGCCAGTACTACAGCTTTGAAAAACGCGTGTCTGGTGCCGCCACCAAAGATTTACTGGCTAGCGTTATTGAACAGGCACTAGCGGACCTTCCTATCGCAAAGCGTATGCGCTGGGGCGCATCCCGCACTGAATTTGTTCGACCTGTGCATTGGTTTATCTTAATGCTGGGTGATGAACTGATAGACACCAGCCTACTTGGCCTAGCCAATGGAGCGACCACACGGGGGCACCGTTTCCACTGCCAGCAGGACTTCAACATCACTAGTCCAGCATCCTATGCCCAGCAATTGCGCGATCAAGGCCATGTGATCGTCGATATGGAAGAACGTAAACAAATGATTCGGGCACAGGTCGCCCAAGAGGCCGCCAAAGTAGGCGCCAACGCCATTGTCAGTGAAGAACTTTTGAGTGAAGTTTCAGCCCTAGTCGAATGGCCAGTTAGCCTGTGTGGTAGATTTGATGCGACCTTCTTGGCAGTACCTGCCCAGGCCCTCATTTCCTCTATGGCCGAGCACCAAAAGTATTTCCACCTTGTGGACGACCAAGGTCGTATTCAGCCCTACTTCATTACTGTCAGCAATATCATTAGCAAAGACCCAGCACAAGTTATTGCCGGCAATGAGCGTGTCATTCGTCCTCGCCTCGCCGATGCCGCCTTTTTCTTTGAAACCGACAAAAAATCTAGCCTCGAGAGCCGCAACCTGGCCTTAGAAAAAGTCGTATTTCAAGCAGATTTGGGCAGTCTTGCTGACAAAACCCGTCGCATTGCGTCTCTAGCAGGCACCATTGCCACACAGATTGACGCTGACTCTAACAAGGCTACGCGGGCCGGCTTGTTGGCGAAAGCAGACCTTAACACCGACATGGTGCTTGAATTTGGTGACCTTCAAGGGCTCATGGGCCATGTATATGCTATCAACGACGGCGAAGACAGCATCACCGCGGCGGCCATCGAGCAGCATTATTGGCCAAAGTTTGCTGGTGATAAATTACCCGAATCACCCGAGGCCAGCGCCCTAGCGCTAGCAGATCGCCTAGACACCCTTACCGGCCTGTTTGGGATTGGTCAGCCACCTACTGGGAGCAAGGACCCTTATGCGTTGCGTCGCGCCACTGTCGGCCTACTACGCATTATGATAGAGCAAGAATTAGACCTTGATTTGTTAGCATTGATCAATGAAGCCTATTCTCTGCATACGTCTCTAAAGCAGGACCAGACCACGACTTGTACGCAACTGCATAGTTTCATCACTGAACGACTACGAGCCTATTATGATGACCAAGGTATCAAAACCGAAGTCTACTTAGCCGTCAATGCCAACAAGCCCACTTCGCCCCTTGATTTCGACCGTCGCGTTAAAGCCGTAAATCACTTTCTAGCTCTGGACTCGGCTAGCAGCCTAGCTGACGCGAACAAGCGAGTTAGTAACATACTAGCAAAAAATGGCAACGGAAGTGAAAGCGTAAACGCCGCATTGCTAGAAGATGCCAATGAGGTGCTACTTAACACGGCCCTCAGCGAAGTCACTTTAGCGAATCAAAGCCGCATCGAAAATGGTGACTATCAGGCCACGCTTACCGCTTTGGCCAATCTAGCCCAGCCTTTAGAAGCCTTCTTCGCTAGCACTATGGTTATGGCCGATGACGAGGCTATTAAGAACAACCGTCTCGCGTTACTTTCTAGTATCCAGGTCGAATTGGCACGAGTAGCCAATATTGCGCTCTTAGCACAATAAGTGTGTTTCACGTGAAACATGATGGACCAACAACCTAACTGAGAGGCGGCTCACTCCCTGAAAGCAGTGTTTCACGTGAAACACTGTCTTTTTGCTCCCGATCCCTTCCAAACACAACCAATAATGATGGGAACAAAAAAACCACCATTAGGTGGTTTTTTTGTATTTGACGTTTGGGCTAACGCTTATTACTCGATAATTTTAGACTTCTTACACGTCTAGATTGGATACTTGCAGCGCATTCGTCTCTATGAAATTACGGCGCGGCTCTACCTCATCACCCATCAATGTAGTAAACATTTGATCAGCTGCGATGGCATCATCAATGGTAACACGCAACATACGACGACACTCCGGATCCATGGTGGTATCCCAAAGCTGTTCTGGGTTCATCTCACCGAGTCCCTTATAACGCTGAATGCCTAAACCTCGACGAGCCTCTTTCATCAACCATGCCAAGCCTTCAGAAAAGCTCTGGGTCGATAACTGACGCTCTCCACGCTGGAAGTAACCAGTAGGTTCAATCAAACCAGACAGGGCCTCATTGAGCGCTACAATGGCGCGGCACTCTGCAGAATGGAAGAAATCATAGTTAATAAGATAATCATCATCGATACCGTGAGTAGTGATAGTAACTACTGGCAAGTAGCCACCTCGCTCCGGATTAGCCTTGACTACACCATCATAGATAGCACCACCTGATTCGTTATCTGACAATCTTTCAATCATGCCATCCAGCCACTCCGACAGCTTGTCTTGATCCTGCAAGGCATCAACAGCCAAGACTGGGGCGTAGAGCATCTGATTCAAAATGACCGAGGGTACTACACGCTCCAAGCGCTGGATGGTGGCCATGACTTGGTTGTATTGAATAGCCAAAGCCTCCAAAGCCGAGCCCGAGATAGCCGGCGCATTGTTACTAGTGTGCAACGAAGAGCCATCCAGAGCGCCCTGCAAAAGGTATTGATCTAATGCTGGGTCGTCTTTAATGTATTGTTCTTGCTTACCTTTTTTCACTTTATACAAAGGCGGCTGAGCAATAAATACATGACCATTTTCAATAATAGGCGCCAAATGACGGAAGAAGAAAGTCAGCAATAAAGTACGAATGTGCGCACCATCAACATCTGCGTCGGTCATGATGATAACACTGTGATAGCGCAACTTTTCAAGATTGAACTCATCACGCCCAATGCCACAACCCAATGCTGTAATCAAGGTTCCCACTTCAACAGAAGACAACATCTTATCAAAGCGTGCCTTTTCTACGTTTAGAATTTTACCTTTTAAAGGCAAGATGGCTTGGGTCTTGCGGTCACGGCCTTGCTTAGCCGAACCACCGGCAGAATCACCCTCCACCAGGTATATTTCGGAAAAAGCCGGGTCTTTTTCCTGACAGTCTGCCAACTTACCCGGCAAGCCCGCAATATCCAGAGCCCCTTTTCGGCGCGTCATTTCACGCGCTTTACGTGCCGCCTCTCGGGCGCGAGCCGCATCTAACATTTTACCAACGATAGACTTGGCGTCCTGTGGGTTTTCCTGCAAAAATTCAGACAAAAACTTACCCATTTCCTGCTCAACAGCAGACTTAACTTCCGAAGAAACCAACTTGTCTTTGGTCTGTGAAGAGAACTTTGGATCTGTACTTTTACCGAAATAATAGCGGTCAAGCCTTCACGGGCATCATCACCTGAAGTAGACACTTTCGCCTTTTTGTGGGCTGACTCAGCATCAATATATGTATTTAAGGTACGCGTTA
>JAAERS010000054.1 GCA_024230095.1 Gammaproteobacteria bacterium
GCCTTCATCAGCAATCAACTCAGCCGCTGGACATAATTGTGCTAATAATGCCGGATTGTAGTAAAAAAACACTTCATCCTTGGTCTTTAACAGACGGTCTTGGCGGCGAATACGTTGGGTCTGTTTACCACGTTGAAACCAGACAGCCCCCTTTTGCATGGCTTCTTTAATCGCACCGCGGCTTAAAGGACATACGGATTGCAGAGCATCTATGGCTTTTTGTGGCACAGTAAGCGTGAGAGAAAATACTTGAGCATCGTTCATGATAGAAATTATAAACGATTGTAAGGTCAGACCCCAAGGGATCTGGCCTGAATTGAAAAATGATAATGGTCGTGATACCTATTGTCTCTAAAAACTATCACCTGGCACTCTTGCCCAACCTTCCATTAGAACTCTAGCACTGCGACTCATAACAGCCTTCTTGGCAACCCACTGACCACCTTCTTGATTCGCTTCTGCACCCACATTCAAAGTGCCTGAAGGGTGACCGAAACGAACATGACTGCGCTCACCACCACCGGCTGCCATATTGACCAGAGTCCCCGGTATGGCTCCCGCCGTAGCAATGGCAACGGCGGCTGTTCCCATCATGGCATGGTGCAACTTACCCATGGACAAAGCACGAACACACAGGTCTATATCGTCAGTGGAAACTTGTTTACCACTGGAAGACGTGTATGGCGTTGCCGGTGCTACAAAAGCCACCTTAGGGGTGTGTTGGCGATTGACGGCTTCAGAGACATCTTCAATCAACCCCATTTTAATAGCGCCGTGGGCGCGGATAGTTTCAAAACGTCGTAAAGCGGCATCATCACCATTAATGGCTTCTTGTAACTCAGTACCGGTATAGCCTATTTCTTGCGCATTAAGGAAAATGGTCGGAATGCCCGCATTGATCATGGTGGCCTTAAAAGTGCCAACATCTGGCACGGCTAAATCATCGACCAGATTGCCCGTAGGAAACATGGATCCCTCACCGTCAGATGGATCGTGAAACTCCACCTGAACTTCCGCTGCGGGAAAGGTGACACCATCAAGCTCAAAGTCGCCCGTCTCCTGTACCTCACCTCGGGCCATGGGAACGTGGGCAACAATGGTTTTGTTGATATTGGCCTGCCATATACGCACTGTAGCGAGGCCATTGTCAGGTACGCGCGATGTATCAACCAAGCCACAGCTTATGGCAAAAGCCCCTACAGCTGCAGTAAGATTGCCACAGTTGCCACTCCAGTCCACAAAAGCCCGATCAATGGCAACCTGACCAAACAGGTAGTCTACATCATGATCGGATTGGCTCGATTTAGACAATATAACCGTTTTGCTCGTACTGGATGTCGCACCTCCCATACCGTCAGTTTGCTTGCCATAAGGGTCTGGACTACCTATGACACGCAACAGCAAAGCATCACGGGCAGCACCAGGTACCTGACAAGATTTCGGCAGATCAGTTAAATTAAAGAACATACCTTTACTGGTGCCGCCACGCATGTAGGTTGCAGGTATTTTTACTTGAGGTACAAATGTCATAGGTAATTCCTTTTTCTAAGCCCTTAGTTGTTGCCAGCCAAGAAGTCCTGAGCAAATCGCTGTAATACGCCACCTGCCCCATATACGGATACCTCTTCGGCCGTGTCCAAGCGACAGGTTACAGGCACGGTTACACGCTCGCCGTTGGCACGATTAATGATTAAAGTAAGATTAGTGCGAGGGTTAATATCACCCTCTACATCAAAGGTCTCGGTACCATCAATGCCATACGTTATACGGGTTTCACCGTGTTTAAACTGCAACGGCAACACCCCCATACCAACCAAGTTTGTCCGGTGTATTCTTTCAAAACCTTCCGCTACAATGACTTCAACGCCAGCTAAGCGAACACCTTTTGCTGCCCAATCCCGAGAGGAGCCCTGACCATAGTCCGCTCCGGCTACAATAATCAAAGGCTGTTTGCGCTGCATATAGGTTTCAATAGCTTCCCACATACGGGTTTGATAACCTTCTGGCTCAATTCGCGCTAATGACCCCTGAATGATCTCACCCGCTTCATCACGGCACATTTCATTCAACAATTTTGGGTTAGCAAAGGTAGCCCGTTGCGCAGTCAAGTGGTCACCACGGTGGGTGGCATAGGAGTTAAAATCTTCTTCTGGTAGGCCCATCTTAGCCAAATACTCACCTGCTGCACTAGATGCCAAGATGGCATTAGACGGCGATAAGTGATCAGTAGTAATATTGTCCCCAAGTACCGCCAATGGGCGCATACCTTGCATACTGCACTCTCCAGCTAAGGCACCCTCCCAGTATGGAGGGCAACGAATATAAGTGCTCTGTTCACGCCAGTCATAAAGTGGGCTTTTGGCCTTTTCTGAATGCCCTAAATCGAACATGGGTATATACACTTCACTAAATTGTTCTGGTTTTACACAACGGCTTACTATGGCGTCGATTTCTTCATCACTTGGCCATACGTCCATAAGACGAATGTCGTTGCCATGTTGATCCTGGCCCAATACATCCTGTTCAATATCAAAGCGCATGGTACCCGCAATGGCGTAAGCAATAACCAATGGTGGTGACGCTAGAAAGGCTTGTTTAGCGTAAGGGTGTATGCGTCCATCAAAGTTTCTATTGCCAGAAAGAACCGCCGTTGAATATAGATCGCGGTCAATGATTTCCTGTTGAATTTCAGGGTCCAGGGCACCACTCATGCCGTTACAAGTTGTGCAAGCATATGCAACTATGCCAAAACCCAGTTGTTCCAGTTCGCTTAACAAGCCGGCTTCTTGCAGATACAATTTGGCCACTTTTGAACCCGGAGCAAAGGAAGATTTAACCCAAGGTTTACGAATCAGGCCTAACTCATTAGCGCGTTTTGCTAACAGGCCGGCGGCCACGAGATTACGTGGATTACTAGTATTGGTACAAGACGTGATGGCAGCAATGATTACGGCCCCATCGGGTATTTTACCTGCCGCCTCTTCGGCTTGTGCCTTCGGCAAATCAACAGCAATGCCACGCTCGGTCAAGGCCGAGGTAGGCAAGCGGCGGTGAGGATTTGATGGCCCTGCCATATTGCGAACGACACTTGAGAGGTCAAACTCCAAAACCCGTTCATACTCGGCTGCAACCATGTCGTTGGCCCACAAACCCATTTGTTTGGCATAGTCTTCAACCAATTGTACCTGTTGTGGTTCACGGCCGGTGAGCTTCAAATAGTCAATGGTCTGCTCATCAATATAAAACATACCAGCTGAGGCCCCAAATTCAGGCGTCATGTTTGAAATAGTCGCACGATCACCAATGGTTAGATGTCCAGCACCAGGGCCAAAAAACTCCAAGTAGGCCGAAACAACACGCTGTTCTCGCAAAAATTCAGTGATAGCCAAAACAATATCGGTAGCAGTGATACCCGGTTGACGTTGACCAACGAGCTTCACACCGATGATGTCTGGTAGGCGCATCATAGATGCTCGTCCCAGCATGACGTTTTCGGCTTCTAAACCACCCACACCAATTGCGATAACGCCTAAAGCATCAACATGAGGAGTATGCGAGTCAGTACCAACACAAGTATCAGGGTAAGCGACTCCGTCACGGGCTTGTACCACAGGTGACATCTTCTCCAGATTGATCTGATGCATGATCCCATTGCCAGCCGGAATCACATCAACATTTTCAAAGGAGGTTTTTGTCCATTCGATGAAGTGGAAACGGTCTTCATTTCGACGATCTTCAATGGCGCGATTTTTAGTAAAGGCTTTTGGGTCGGCACCACCGTGTTCAACAGCCAAGGAATGGTCAACGATTAATTGTGTTGGCACAACTGGATTGACTTTTGCCGGGTCACCACCTTGCTTAGCAATAGCATCACGAAGGCCAGCTAAGTCAACCAACGCGGTCTGGCCGAGGATGTCATGACATACCACACGTGCTGGGTACCAAGGAAAATCAAGGTCCCGCTTGCGCTCAATAAGTTGACTTAAAGAATCATTCAAAGCAGCTGGATCGCAGCGGCGTACCAGTTGTTCGGCTAACACCTTCGAAGTGTAAGGTAGTTTAGCGTAGGCACCTGATGCAATAGCATCAACTGCAGCTTGCGTATCGAAGAAATCCAAATTATGACCGGGCAAGGACTTACGAAATTGTGTATTCATTGTATCTAATCCATAAACAATAACGGCGACCCAGCTTGCCTGTAGTCGCCATTAATTGGTATTAATTAACCGCGATCTGCGATAGCCACCCAAGTGGATTTCTCAGGGCCAACATAATCAGCCGAAGGACGAATAATACGGTTGTTATCACGTTGTTCCATCACATGAGCGGCCCAACCTGTTAAGCGGGACATTACAAATATGGGGGTAAACAACTTGGTGGGAATACCCATGAAGTTATAGGCAGAAGCATGGAAAAAATCAGCATTACAAAACAACTTTTTCTCACGCCACATGACGGCTTCGACACGTTCTGAAACAGGATAAAGATGATGATCACCAATAGCCGCTGCCAATTTTTGTGACCAGCCCTTAATGATCGCATTACGGGGATCAGATTCACGGTAGATAGCGTGCCCAAAACCCATAATCTTATCTTTTCGAGCTAACATTCCCATGATAGCCTCTTCGGCTTCATCTGGCGTTTGCCACTGCTCAATCATATCCATTGCCGCCTCATTGGCACCACCGTGCAATGGTCCACGCAAAGAACCAATAGCACCGGTGATACAAGAATGCATGTCTGACAAGGTCGATGCACAAACACGAGCAGTAAATGTTGAAGCATTAAATTCGTGCTCAGCGTATAAAATTAATGACGCATTCATTACCCGAGCATGCAATTCGGCAGGCGGTTGGTCATGTAACATATGCAAGAAGTATGAGCCAATACCATCATCATCCAATTGTGTATCAATACGCACACCATCGTGACTGAAGCGATACCAATAGCAAATGATCGCTGGGAATAAAGCAAGTAGACGATCTGTCGCATCTTGCTGTTGAGAAAAATCATGCTCGGTTTCCAAATTGCCTAACATGGAACAACCCGTGCGCATCACATCCATTGGGTGAGCATCGGCAGGAATCTGTTCTAACACGGTTTTCAGTGCTGCTGGTAGACTCCGCAGATTTTTAAGCTTGGATATGTAAGCATTCAATTCAGCCTGCGTTGGCAAATGGCCTTTAAGCAGTAAATGCGCCACTTCCTCAAAGCTTGCCTTCTCAGCTAGTTCACTCATATCATAACCACGATAGGTTAAACCGGCTCCGGTTTGACCAACGGTACATAGTGCTGTTGTGCCAGCAGACTGACCCCGTAGGCCAGCTCCTGATAATTCTTTCTTCGCCATAATAGTGTCCTTAAACTCGTTGCAAATATGTTCTAAGTAATAGAACAGATTATAAATTTTTACCTTCGGAAAAAAGTTGATCTAGCTTTTCTTCAAAGGCGTGATAATTCAAGAAATCATAGAGTTCCATGCGAGTCTGCATGGTATCAATGACGGCCTTTTGATCACCGTCATCCAGCAAGTGTTGATATACATTGAGGGCTGCCTTATTCATAGCCCGAAAGGCGCTCAGCGGATATAGCACCATATCAACACCATTGGCTTCCAATTCCGTCTTGTTATACAAAGGCGTAGCGCCAAATTCAGTTATATTGGCTAACAATGGCACCGTTACTGCCTTACCAAATGCATCATAGTCTGATAACTCATGTACCGCTTCAGCAAAGATGCCATCTGCCCCAGCTTCGATACAAGCCATAGAGCGGTCTATAGCGGCTTGCAATCCATCCTTTTGGAAGGCGTCGGTGCGTGCCATGATAAAAAAATCTGCATCAGCTCGAGCATCTGCGGCAGCTTTAACACGATCCACCATTTCTTGGGTAGAAACTATTTCTTTGTTTGGGCGATGACCGCAACGCTTTTGTGCTACCTGATCTTCGATGTGCACAGCAGCAACGCCAGCATTTTCCATCTTCTTAACCGTACGGGCGATGTTAAATGCTCCCCCCCAACCCGTATCGATGTCAACCAATAAAGGCAGCGAGCTGGCAGCCGTGATTCGACGAGCATCTTCCACGACATCGTCTAAACTCGTCATCCCTAAATCTGGCAAGCCATAGGAGGCGTTGGCACAACCACCACCGGAAATATAGATCGCTTGGTGGCCAACACGCTCAGCCATCATGGCGGCATAGGCGTTTATGGTACCGACAATCTGTAATGGATCGTTGTTTTTAAGGGCTGCGCGAAACTTAGCGCCAGGACTCATTTTGCTCATATAATTCTCCTTGAGGCTTCAGACGGCAACGGGATCAGCCGTTTAGAGGTCTTCAGCGGGGGTGGCATCGGCCTGCATGTGTTGCATGATGTTTCGACGCGCATTGCCAATGTGGCGACGCATTAACCATTCGGCTAGTTCTGCATCCCCTTCTTCGATAGCAGCACAAATTTGATTGTGCTCTTTTAGGGCCTGTTGTGGCCGATTAGACGACAAGCTAAATTGATAACGGTACATACGTACTAAGTTATAAAGCTCATCACCTAAGATATTGATTAAACGTTGGTTCTTACTGCCCTGAACTATTCGGTAATGGAAGTCCACATCACCTTCTTGCTGAAAGTAAGACTGCCCTTGAGTCTGTTTAATGTGCTTTTCATGAGCACCCAAAAGTAGGCGCAATTCTTGTGTTTCTGTGGCTGACATGTTTTGTGCCGCCAAACGCGCTGCTAACCCCTCAAGAGCTTCTCGGATCTGATATATTTCTAACAACTCATCATAGGATAAGCTGACTACACTAGCGCCAACATTGGGTATACGCTTGATAAGTCGCATAGCTTCCAAACGGCTCATAGCCTCTCGCAAGGGGCCACGGCTAATGCCATGAGTACGTGCTAATTCAGGCTCATTTAGTTTACTGCCCTGAGGAAGTGTACCGGTAACGATATCCTGAACGATAATTTCACATACACGATTAGCTAAACTTATAGTGGGTTGAGTCATAATATTGTCAACAATTTAAGCGTAATCACTATTGTATTTGCCAATATAACCCGTGTCAAACCCTATATACCATCAATATTGTCAACAATAGACCAAAGGATAAGGTATTTTGCTTTATTTACAGATCTCGCTTTCTGTATTTCCTCTGGGCTTTCACCTTGGGCATGGAGTTCTTTGTCGCCACTGACTAATAAAAGGCCTCCTTTAACCTATCAACCTGATAAGTGAAAGAGTAAAATGCGCTTTCCTCTACCTGTTTCGTATTTTGTCGTGCAAATAACCGCTTTGCCCTATTACACTGATGCCAGTCACTATTTCGAAGCCATTCGATGCCTGACCTGGCCCTTGCTGTTGGACTCAAATCAACCCGCCAGTCATTTCGGCCGTTACGACATAATGATGGCAAACCCACAGGCTGTGATTAAGGTTGGCAAAGGCCAGTGTCAACTAGATACAGGACAGGGTTTCACAGCGTGCTCTAAAAATGCTTTTGATGTCATTGCCGAACAACTGGCTAATTTTGAAACGATAAATGAAGGTGAAGAACAACTGCCATTTTATGGCGGTGCTGCCGGTTTATTTGGCTACGATTATGGCCGTGAGCTCGAGCACTTACCGAGTGTGGCTATTGAAGATATTGCTTTGGCTGATTTATGGGTTGGCATATACCCATGGGCCGTTATATCCGATCACGAAACACAACAAAGTTGGTTTGTTAGTCATTTACCCGAGCATTACAATGACAAACTGCTAGCGCGGCTTCTAGCAACTGATTCGCAGGTTGTAGAAGATCAGAATTTTTCTTTATTGCGCAAATTCACCAGCAATATGACCGCTCGAGAGTATGCCCAAAAATTTGCACGCGTTATCGACTATATTTATGCTGGAGATTGTTATCAGGTCTGTCTAGCACAACGTTTTCAAAGCCAATACCAAGGCCACCCCTGGCATGCATACAAGAATTTGCGAAAACGTGCGCCCACACCCTTTAGTGCCTATATGGAGACCGATGCTGGGGTAGTACTTAGTCTCTCCCCTGAACGCTTCTTGGAAGTAAAAAACCTGCGTGTTGAAACTAAACCTATTAAGGGCACTCGGCCTAGAGGCACCAACACAGAGAGCGACTTGGCGCTACGAGATGAATTGTATAACAGTGCTAAGGATCGAGCAGAAAATCTGATGATAGTAGATTTGCTGCGTAATGATATTAGCAAGCAATGCCTGCCAAATAGTGTCGATGTGCCTGAGTTATTTGCCATTGAAAGTTACAGTAACGTACACCATATGGTGACAACGGTAACTGGCCATTTGGCTAGCAAAGATCATATTTTGCGTTTACTCCGTGGTGCCTTCCCTGGTGGCTCCATTACTGGCGCTCCGAAAATTCGGGCCATGGAGATAATTGAAGAGCTAGAGCCCCACCGACGTAATGCTTATACTGGTTCCATCGGTTACATCAGTTGTCATGGCGCCATGGACACCAATATTTTGATTCGCACGCTGGTAACAAACAAAGCCGCTGATGCAAAGGGCGATATATACTGTTGGGCCGGTGGTGGCCTAGTTGCAGACTCTAACTGGCAAGCTGAATACCAAGAAACCTTTGATAAGGTAAACAACCTGCTTAATGGGTTAGAAGAAGACTGCGCATAGAAATAGGCCTGAGCGCCCCGATTATTCGATCACAAGCACAGGCTTATAACCCGCGTTGTGGTTTATCTAACTGGCAACTGTTCGTCGGCAAATAGTTCAACCAGCTCTTGTGAATTGCTAGTCCCCATAGCAGAGTCGACACGTTCTCGCGTGAGATTAGGCGAGAAACTTTCAATAAAGTCATACATAAAACCACGCAACAAAGTGCCACGTCGAAAACCAATATTGGTGGTACTATGCCTAAATAAATGACTGGCATCTAGTCGTATTAGGTCAGTATCAATTTCTTCCTCAAAAGCCATAGAAGCGATAATACCGATGCCCAGGCCTAGACGCACATAGGCCTTAATCACATCAGAGTCTACAGCTGTAAATACAACCCTAGGCTCCAGTCGGGCTTCTTTAAAGGCTTCATCTAACTTCGAGCGGCCCGTAAAGCCAAATGTATAAGTTACTATTGAATAACGTGCAACATCCTCCAAAGTCAAATCGGTTACCTTAGCCAAGGGGTGCCCTTTAGGAACAACTATACTTCGATTCCAGTGAAAACAGGGCATCATTACTAAGTCATTAAAATGCTCCATAGCCTCTGTTGCTATAGCAAAATCGACTTCTCCATTGGCCGCCTGCTGGGCAATCTGTTTGGGTGTGCCTTGCTGCATCTGCAGAGACACATCAGGGTATTTGCCGATAAAGGAATTAATCACCTTGGGGAGTGCATAACGAGCCTGAGTGTGTGTTGTGGCAATCGAGAGGTTACCCTTTCGTTCGTCACAAAACTCTTGGGCCGTGCGTTTTATACCATCAACCTTGAGCAGAATTTCACCAGCTGCTTGCAAAATCACTTTGCCAGCTGGTGTAACATGGGTTAAGTGTTTACCGCTGCGGGAAAATATTTCTACACCTAGCTCATCCTCTAGCAAGCGGACTTGTTTGCTGATTCCAGGTTGGGAAGTGAACAGACTCTGAGCCGTGGCCGACACATTGAGGTCATGTTTAGCAACCTCACATATATACTTCAACTGCTGTAATTTCATAAATCACCTGGAAAATGTATCTAGTTATATAAATAATAACAGATATTCAAAAAAAGAATATGGCTTATACCCAAATTAATTACTCGCGATTTCACCCAGATCTTGAGCCAAACTATCGGGCGTGGGAACGCCAATAATGGTCCTGTTGGCTAACCAAGTTCCAGCCCGGTCAATAAACAATAGCGCTGGTGGGCCGACCAAATTGTATTGTGCTAGCAAGTTTTTATCTGTTTCATCGTTAGCTGTAACATCTACTTTGAGAAATACATACTCCTGCAAAGCCGATTGCACTTGTGCATCAGGAAAAA
>JAAERS010000055.1 GCA_024230095.1 Gammaproteobacteria bacterium
AACGGGCATATGCCTTGCAGACGATTGTAGACAAATATCTAAACCTTTAAACTGCAACACTATTCCGCCCAAACCCAACGTAACGGTTCCCCAAAATCATCATATATCCACCTTTTACGAGCTTGACGTGGCTTTGGATGAGCCAATTTTCTGGGCTCTTTTTGCATTTGTTTGCGTTGTTCAATATTGGCTACTACTTCTGGCACCAAAGTGCGTTGGGTAGCCCCATTGGCAAAACAAACCGGGTGCCTATTAAAACCATCAGGCGCTACGCCGCTGCGCCCTTTTGGCACTTCGACGACCTCGCCACCAGAGGCCAAAAACGCTTCTACATCGGCTTGTATCTGTTGCTTCACTTGTCGCTTGTTTAGCAATTTAGGCAATGGTTGTTTCGGTGTAATAGCCATGGCTGCAGGGATTAAATATAAAAGACCCCCTAGTTTAACAGCAACCAGTCACTTGTTCCATTGACCCATCTCAGTGCTAACCATTAACACCAATAACTGATTGCAGATTTGGCGCTTGCGAGGTGAACTTAAAATACCTACTATGAGGGGCCTTAACATCAATAATTCCCTAACATCGCCACCAACGAAGTGTACCCATGACAACCTATTCTCATATATTGCAGGCCTACCAACGAATCGAGGGCCAAGCCATTCGAACACCACTACTAGAATCCACGGCCATAAACCAACGTCTTGGGGGGCGTGTACTCTTTAAAGTAGAAGCGCTGCAGCGTACAGGGTCATTTAAATTTCGGGGTGCCTACAACAAAATCAGTCAATTGGCACAGCAGGGGATAAAAGGCGTGGTGGCTTATTCTTCGGGCAATCATGCTCAAGGAGTGGCTCTAGTAGCTGCCTTATTTGATATGCATGCCGTTATTATCATGCCCGCGGACTCGCCTGCAATCAAAATCAATAACACTAGAGCTCTCGGTGGTGAGGTTGTGCTTTATGATCGCTATACGCAAAGTCGTGAAGAGCTTGGCGCCGCCCTGGCACAGGAACGCAATTTGGCACTGGTCAAACCTTATGATGACCCCGACATTATAGCTGGCCAAGGTACTGTCGGCTTAGAAGCAGCACAACAATTGCAAATTTTGGGTTTAACTCCAGGCCAAATGATTGCCCCCTGCGGTGGAGGTGGTTTGATCTCAGGTTGTTCAATCGCCATTCACCAGAGCTTTCCTGACACCCATATATGGCTGGCTGAGCCAGAACATTATGACGATGCCGCTCGCTCGCTGCAGGCGAAACGGCGCCTAGCCAATAACACCAGCCATACCAGTATTTGCGATGCCATCGTGACACCGACAACCGGTGAGCTAACGTTTCCTATCATTGAGCAGCATGTCCGCGGCGGTGTGTCGGTGAGCGAGTCTTATGTGCTGGACGCGATGGCGGTGTGTATGCAGGAATTGAAAGTGGTGATAGAGCCTGGTGGCAGTGTCGGATTAGCAGCCCTGCTGGCGGGTTTACTACCGTGCCAAGACAAAACAACCTTGGTCATATTATCGGGGGGCAACGCAGACCCTCAGGTGTTGGCCCGCGCTCTGTCACAATAGTAACTATTAAAAACCACGATGCTACTATGATGCATTAGTAACCTCGGGCTAGCTAATTGGCCATGGTGATATCAACATTGACCTTGATGAAATCTCCTTTGGCATAGGATATAGGGGTGTTGAGTTGCCAAATTTGACCACCAAATTCTATATAGGTTTTATAGCTAGTCACTTCTTGCACCGTGCTTTGCTGAACGATCATTTCACAAACTTCCTGCTCGCGATAACCAGTAATCACCTGTTGCTTTTGTTGACCAACTTGCCCATCCACCATTTCTGCACCAATAATAGCACCCAGAAAAGTGGCCGCATCTTTACCATCTCCACTGCCCAGCTGAGAGCCCAGCAAACCACCAAAAATAGCTCCGGCAGCCTTATCCGCTACCGATGGTTTAGCCGCAGAACCACTGGTCGTACCGTAGATTGGAACCTGCTCCATACGGCATGACTTTATCGGCACTTCTTTAATCACATTACTCGCAATAGGGTCAGATTCCTGTAAAACCTTCACCAACATCTGCGAAGCACTAGCGCTAGCCGCTATCAGCAATCCCAAAGCAACTACAATGAGCTTTTTCATCTAGGCTCTCCTTCAAAATAATAAACAAAGTACATACCCAGTATAGACTTCTTTAACTAAATGAAATTCCCCATTTTTTGCAAAGAAAGTGTAAATTACCGCAAATTAGTCCGTCACCAGAAGCTCAATCCAGTGTTTAACCGGCACTTTAGCATGCCCACCCAAGTGCAACTGGCACCCAATATTAGCCGTAACAATCATATCAGGATCATCAATCATTAGGTCTGATAATTTATTATCACGTAGCTGTTTGCTCAGTGCTGGCTGCAACAAAGAATAGGTGCCAGCAGAACCACAACACAAATGATCATTTTGAGTGGCCACCAAATTAACACCTTGCTGAGCTAGCACAGACTTTAGCTTGCCCGGTAATTTCATACCATGCTGCTGAGAACAGGGGCAATGCACTGCAATGCGTTGCTCCAGGTTCGGTAAATCCAGTGACGCAAGGTCCTCATCAGCCAATATATCGGCTATGTCTCGGCACATTAAGGCTACCTTAGCCGCTTTATTTGCATAACTCACATCATGGCGCAGCATATAGCCATAATCCTGCAAAGTAGCACCACAACCCGAGGCGGTGACAACGATCGTTTCGGCACCAGATTCAATATGTGGCCATAGAGCATCTATATTGAGGCGAGCCTTAGCCAATCCCTGCTCATGGTCATTAAGATGCAAATCCACGGCACCGCAGCAACCTGATTGTGGCACGATCTGCATGGTGATTCCCAACTTATGCAAAACCTTAGCCGTAGCCAAGTCCGTATTAGGCGCAGCGCTGGCTTGAGCACAGCCAGGCATACTCAACATGACGCGCTGATGACTGGACTCAATGGCACCTATGCGCTTTTGCGCTGGCGGAACATGGCCTTTTATTATACTAGGCAGCACTGGCCTAAATAACTGACCCAAGCGCAACAGCGGCCCAAAACGGTAGCGGTAAGGCAGTACTTGACGCAAACTCCAACGCACAAAGCGCTGATGCCAGGGCCGGGGGGCCTTTTGCTCAGCAACTTCGCGTCCTAGGTCAACTAGATGACCATACTGAACGCCGGAAGGACAGGTAGTCTCACAACTGCGACAGGTCAAGCAACGATCAAGATGATAGCGAGTAGATGCTGTCACTGCTTCACCTTCAAACATGGCCTTCATCATATAAATACGCCCACGTGGACTATCGCGCTCATCGCCGAGCTGGAGATAAGTAGGACAAGTTGCCGTGCAAAAGCCACAATGCACGCAGGCCTGTAAAATATCTTCTGCTACCTTGAATCGTGGATCCGCTTTAAACTCGTCGGCTAATAGTGTTTTCATATTAATACATTACCTGTGGTCAGGGTGTTCAACTAAATTGATGAAACCGGCTACATCCAAGAATAAAGGCGGCCCGGGTTGAATATAGACTGTGGATCAAAAGCCATCTTCAACTTACCTTGTAATTTCCGCGCAACACTATTTACAGGCCCGTTAACTTCAGCTTCCCGTGAGCCACCGAGGTACCGTATAGCCCCATTTGTCGCCTCCTCGCCTTCGGGTAATAATTGCCATCGTTGGGCTCCACCCCAATTCAGCAAGCAATCATCATGGCACATGTCCTGCTGATCTGTGGCACCAAGATTGTGACGCCACAATACCTGAGACTGGCTACTTTCAAACACCTGACACTCCCTCAACTTATGCCACCATTGAGCAGCTAACAAGGGTTCCATCGGCTCCCCCGGTATTAACTTCATGGCACTGTCCACTCCCGCTTGAGAACCCTGTAGGCGCACCAGCAATTGCCCCTGCCAAAAGCTCACTCCGGTGACCGGTAAATGTTCACGAAAATACCGAGGCATAAGGTGCAGGGCTTCATGAACAGGGCAATTCAAAGCCATGGTAACCTCTGACTCAAAGGCAGGTAACACCTTTAAGCTCACGTCCGTAATCACACCTAGGGTACCCATAGCACCAACCTGAGACCTTGAAACATCAAAGCCAGCAACGTTTTTCATCACCTGACCACCAAACTGCATGTGTTCACCCAAGCCATTAATCAAACCCAGCCCCAAGACGCTATCTCGAACACCACCAAACCAAGGCCGACAAGGCCCTGACTGGTTGGCAGCTAGCGTGCCCCCCATAGTGGCCTGCTCATTAAACACTGGCGGCTCAAATATCAAACGTTGGTTTTGCTCAGCCAAAACATGATTAATGCAGCTAATTGTAGTACCGGCGCGCACACGGATAACCAGCTCTGATGGCGAGTAGCTGATAACTCCCTGATGCTCCCGCACTGACAAGGTTTGCCCCTTGCTTATGCGGCCTAAGCCAGATTTGGTATTTGCACCAACAATATTTAACGGTTGCTCTGTCGTCCTTGCGATAAGCACCTGTTCTTGTAATTGTGCCGTTATATCAGTCATGTTGAATGCTCCGGTATTCCTGACAGTACTTTAAGGTAGGAATGGCCTTACCCGGATTGAGTTGTTCATGAGGATCAAAAGCCAACTTAATGCCTCTAAACTGGGCCACTTCCTGATCACTAAACTGATAAGGCATCAATGGCAGCTTTTCTAAACCAACACCGTGCTCGCCAGTAATTGTGCCGCCCACATCTACACAAAGAGTGAGAATATCACCACCTAAAGCTTCCGCTTTCTCTAGGTCTCCTGGTTGCGCATCATTAAATAATATCAGCGGGTGTAAATTGCCATCGCCAGCATGAAATACATTGGCCACAGGCAAATCATAATGCACCGACAGTTCTGCAATACGAGTCAACACATGCCCCACTTGACTGCGTGGAATGGTGCCGTCCATACAATAGTAATCCGGCGACATTCTACCTACAGCAGGGAATGCCGACTTGCGTCCCAACCATAAGCGAGCTGCTTCATCAGCGTCTTTTGCCACCCGAATAGATGTGGCTCCACAATCGGTGAAACACGACTTTACAGCTTGCAGCTGTTGCGCTACCTCGGCGCTGGTGCCGTCCAGTTCACAAATCAACAGTGCTTTGGCATCGGTGGGATAACCCACTTTGACAAAATCCTCTGCTGCCGTAATGGCCAACTGATCCATCATTTCTAGGCCAGCCGGAATAACACCGCTGCCGATCAGTTCAGCAACAGCGTCACCAGCCACCTGAACACTGTCAAACGCGGCCATTAGCACCTGTACTTTCTCAGCTCTAGGCAATAACCGCACAGTCGCCTCTACAACCACCCCAAGCAGTCCCTCAGAACCAGACAAAAGCGCCACCAAATCCATGCCGGGTGTGTCAAATCCTGCACCACCAAAAGTCACCAGCTCTCCTTCCATGGTAACTATCGTTACGGCCAGCAGATTATTGACGGTTAAACCATATTTTAAACAGTGCACACCACCTGCGTTTTCTGCCACATTACCACCGATAGTGCAGGCAATCTGTGAAGAAGGATCAGGCGCATAGTACAAACCTAAAGGTGCCGCTGCTTCACTAAGTGCCAAATTGCGCACCCCGGGTTGAACTCTAGCTTGGGCAAGATCGCCATCTAACTCCAAAACTTTATCAAATCGCGTCATCACCAACAGAACACCACTGGCATGGGGCATGGCCCCAGCGCACAAACCGGTTCCTGCTCCGCGCACCACAACTGGAATTTGCTGGCCATAACAATAAGCCATAATCGCCTGCACTTGCGCAATATTATCGGGAATAACAGTCACCCATGGCATTTGACGATAAACAGCCAAACCATCACACTCAAATGGTCGTTGGTTTTCATCATCCCACAATACTTGTTCGGGTTTTACCATCGCAATAAGATCAGCGACCAGTTCCTTGCGGCTATGTGCGCTTGGCGATGGGGCTACTAAAGAAACCATGTGATACCTCTACTCATCAAACTAATCAGCTCACAACAATAATATGCTACCCATTAGCTGTATCATGGTGATACTAAAAATTGGTAAATATTTTTTACCATCATATCTGACGAAGCATAGCATATCATTAAAATGCGGTAAATATGGCCTTGTAATTTGGTTTGTATAACAAACCAATTTCGCAAAGTATGGCATATCACTAGCCAATACCATTAGGATTGCTTACAATTCGTAAAAGCCTTACAGCGTCAGATAACACTATGACTTTTAGCAGACTAACACAACCCAAGGTAGCGGACGTCATCATCAACCATCTAGAGCAAATGATTGTTGAGGGTAGCCTTCACCCAGGCCAACAGCTGCCTTCAGAGCGTGAACTCGCTAACCAACTGCAGGTGTCACGCCCCTCTTTGCGCGAAGCCATTAAGCAACTGGTAGAACGAGGCCTGCTAATCAGTAAACACGGCGGCGGCACACAAGTTTCAGAAGCTGCCGGGTTGCAATTTAACCACCCTCTCACCTTGCTGCTGTTGCGCGACGCGCAAGGGCAGGAAGACTTGTTAGAATTTCGCCACACACTAGAAGGCAATATAGCCTTCTTAGCGGCCAAGCGCGCCACAGACCTTGATAAAGATATGCTCGATCACGCCTATCAGCAGTTGCAGGATAGCCATGCTAGCGATGAGGGCATATTAGAGGCCAGCGCTGATGCACATTTTCATCTCACTATTGCAGCCGCATGCCATAATCGTGTGCTTTTGCACACCATGCGTGCTTTGTTTGATGTGTTGGCTACTAATGTACACCAAAACCTAGTTCTAGCATCAGCTAGCCCCATATCAAGAGCCAAGGTTCGCCAACAGCACCATGACCTTTATCAGAGCATTATCGACGGCCAGGCTGAACAGGCCAGAGAAGCTGCTCATGCACACATGAACTACCTAGAAGGCTTATTGCACGAGCAAAACCGCCACACCCATCGGCGCCAAACGGCTGCACGCCACCAATCCTCATGGAGTGAGAATAATAACTAATCAGTCCCATGTTAGACAAAAGAATAAGGTTATAACTTCTGGTTTTAGTGGAGCAACATCACGATTGCAGGTAAAATAGTGGATAATATGAGGACTTAACTTATGCTAACTATAAAAACTGCCCGTTCTATATTTTTGCTTACTGGCATGATCTATGCCAGTTGTAGTTTCGCTGACATGCAAGCAGCAATGCAAGCCGTTAACAATAACGACTACGCCACAGCTATCGAACTGCTCACTCCGGAAGCAGATAATGGCGAAGCCGAAGCCCAGTACCAAATGGGCTTGCTATATGCTGATGGCCTCGGCACTGAGGCCAACCAAGACACTGCCGCCGAATACATGCAAATGGCAGCCAGTCAAGAACACGAAGAAGCCATCACTTGGCTGACCGACCGTGACATAGAGCCCGAGGGCAACCCTGAAGATGATTGCTAATTCTTAGTTACCAATATGCCAAACATCACATAAGACATCCTGGGAACCAGAGCAGGCGACTCACTGATACAACCTGCTAATCTGCCCAATACTGACGCTCTTAGCCAACCGGCAACCTGACAAATTCGCTTTTCCAAACAAGCTCATTCAGGCATTAAAAAAGGGCCATACGGCCCTTTTTAAAGATGATTACTACTTCAGGCTTACATCGCTACGGAAAGACCCAAGATTTCCCAAGTTTGCATACCGCCACGGAACCACTTTATCTTTTCTTGCGGATAACCAAACTTCATCAATGTCTTCATTGATGCTGGGGACTGACCACACCACATACCATTACAGAACAGCACCAAAGTCTTGGCATCGCTGTAATCAAACACGTCGCTCACGGTACCAGCCACCAAAGCTTCATCAACGTCAAATTCATCGGCATCGCCCACCAGCTTAACGCCAAATTGGTTCAGCATCACGTTCATGATAGTAGCCGTAGTCGACTTAGAGGGATGAAGGTCTGTAAACGGAATATTAGTAGCACCGGGGATGGTACCACGCTTCACCCAATCAGGAGTACGGGAATCAACAACCAATATATTTTCACCAGCTTGTTGACGCTGCACATAATCTATCACCTCAACTTCACCCAAGGTTTCAATTCCCGGAGCAAACTTGATCGGCTGGATACAGAATGGCGGGCAGGGGCGAGAAGTCTTGGCATAAGCGTCTTTAACAATAGCCGCATTATCCTGATTGCGGACGATATCGACATCGGCACCAGCATGCTTAACAGTGACAGACATCATGTCGCCAGTAATACCAACCGGCTTATTTTCAGCTATCGCGTTGATGCTCAATACTGAGACAACTACACCGACTGCCATTTGCATTATTTTATTCATATTATTCTACTCTCCAAAACAAGCACAAAGTGTAATTACTTAGCACGATATAAGCTTATAACTAATTTGACCTATGTTCAACTATATTACTTGCTACTTTAGTTGGGTGTTTTAATCACCGACATTACTCAAGGCTGACAAAACGCATCCCCCTTTGTATATTCTGTTCCAGATAAAAGCCATAGAAATCTGGTGTCGTAAAGCCCACTAGATCGTCCGCAAGTCGCCTACCACTATTAGGATCAATAATTAAAATTGTCGGTGAGAAATCCACCCCCATCTTTGATGCCCACTGATCCTGAGACAGGACCTCACCATTAAAGTCCGTGAGCATTGCCTGCGACTCAAGATTGAGGCTAACGACAGAAATATAGGGCCCAAACTCCGGCGCTTTTGATATGGGACCCAAAAATTCTTGTTTTATTTTCGAACAAAATGGACAGTTACTGATTTCTGTAATCAATACCACCGCTTTGTCCTTGGGCAACAGGGTCGCATCTCCCAGGGTCATAGGACTATATTCTTCCGCTCGCACCAAACTGACACTTAGGACAAAAATTAATGACAGCCATTTCATTATGGCATCACCTCCTCAATATGCTCTAGCATCAGTTCTAATACTTCATCAGCATAAAGATCTCGAAAAAAATGATCCGCATCTTCCAATATCTCAAACCGAACTTGAGGCAAGTCAGCGGCTTCAATTTGAGCGGGTAAGTCAGCCACCACCTCGTCAGCCGTTCCGGCTACGATCAAGGTAGGCAATGTTTGACCTTGTAACAAATCCACAGTATTCAAACTTTCTTGTGGGTCATAGTAAGACAAAAAACTCCCTGCAGACACCTTACCACCGCGCAAACAGTAAATAAAACTAGTGCGCTCAGGCATCCACTCATGCGCTTGCAAGGCCTTAGCTTGGGCAATCTTGTCTGCCAAGGCCACCATATAACGTTGTTCATAACCTTCGGCACGGCTTTGCTGGGTACTGTCTGACGGGGCAATCAAAAACTGACCTTTAATGACCTCATCAGCCGCAATGCTGTATGCTGCGGCCTGGCTACCTCCGCGTGAATGGCCTGCAATCAATACTCGATCTACACCTTGTTGCTTGAGCCAATTTACCCAATAGCCCAATTCAATTTTGGCATTTTCATGCCTATGAAGATGATCTGTTTCGCAATCATAGAACCCTTGGCGATGGTTCAACCCCAGACTCAAATTAGGGGCTAGGCTATTAATGCCCTCATCAGCCAATAATTCTTGCATGGTAGCAATAATTTCCATTTTGTTGTGGGCCAAGGTACCGTGCAACAGCAATACCATAGGTCCCTCTGTAATAGCCTCAGAGGCCACCAACAGTTCCGCATTGAGCACCAGCTTCGCAGGTTTTATAGTGATCTCTTCAGACCGCACAACCGCACTTAACAAACCCATACTCACTAGGGCGAAAATCAGTAGTTTGTTCATCATCACTCTCCTTGCTGGACCCTGTATCGACTACGCCTTGTATCCGTCATTACCCGCAACATTAATCAGCTTTGGCGTATTTAACTTATTAATACGCACCTCCTGAGCCTGACGCAGATAGTCAGCAGTAACATCCCATATATCAGGCCCTTCAGAGCGCGAACCTACTGTTGCCCAACCTGCTACCTTATAGATTTTACTGGCTTCAATCAGCTCACCATTATCTAAGCGCATTTCATCAATACGACTCCCCATAGCCGCCAATGGATCACAGCGGTAATCCATACCACCCAGGCGCACCATATCACCGCCAGATTGTAAGTAAGGTTCAGGATTAAATATATTGTCAGCCACATCCTCAAGAATAAGCTTTATATTGGCACCCGTCATTTCACGGATATAAGTCTCCGGGTAGGTGGTACAAGTTTGATCCAACACACGCTCCATGGTGACAGTCTGCCCCTTCATAACACTAGTTCCCCAGCGGAAGCCAGGAGACAGGGAAATTTGTGCATCATAATGGTCGCGCAGAGCATCACAGATCACCTGATCAAAGGTGCCATTAAAATTACCTCGGCGATACAATACTTCATCGGCTACCGCCAACTCTTCATCCATCCACGCGGCGTAAGGAGCACGCTCTGCCGCCACCAAGTCGGCCATCTGCTTGTCAGCAGGTAAAAGGTCAGAGAATACTGGCAACAAACGATACTGAAAGCCATTCACTTTACCCTTACCGATATCCAAATCCAACACACCCAAGAATTTGCCGTTGGAGCCTACATTACAAACCAATGTAGTATGACCATTTTTCTTCACGCGAGTTGGCGCTGGCACCCCATCATGGGTGTGACCACCCAAGATAGCATCGACACCGCTGACCCGGTTAGCCATGGCAATATCCACATCCATACCGTTATGCGACAAAACGACCACAGCATCAACACCCTGATTAGCACGCAAATCATCCACCAGCTCTTGCAGCAGATCATCATTGATATCGAAGCTCCAGTCTGGAATAAAGCGTGCTGGGTTAGCAATCTTGGTACGCGGGAAAGCCTGTCCAATAATAGCCACGCGCGCGCCACCCATTTCTCGAATAACGTAAGGCTTAAAGACGCGCATACTGTCTTCGTCATAGATATATTCATCAGCACCATCAAACAGAGCATCCTCGGTGACCAGAATATTCTGCGCAAGAAACTCTCCCTTAAAGGCGGCTATGTTGCTTAGCACTTCTTCTTGATGATAGGTGAATTCCCAGTGCCCCGTCATGTAGTCAACACCTAACAGGTTGCAGGCTCGCACCATATCCATACCCCGTGTCTTGTAATTGATGCCCGAGCCCTGCCAAGTATCACCACCGTCCAGCAACACGGTATTGTTGGCACCATAACTCTCGCGCAAACGGTCCACCAACGTCTTTAAATGGGCAAAACCACCCACCTTGCCGTACTGTTGCGCCGCATCTTCAAAGTTCAGATAAGTGAAGGCATACTCCTCCATGGAGCCCGGCTCAACACCAAAGTGTTGCAAAAATTTATGGCCGACAATATGTGGAGCCTTGCCAAAGGCGGGCCCAACACCCAAGTTAATGCTGGGCTCTCGAAAGTAAACTGGGCTCAATTGACCGTGACAGTCCGTCATATGTAAAAGCCGGGCATTACCATAGTTGGGCACTTCATAAAAATCCCCCGTTTGCTTCTTGGCAGCAAATCCTTGCTGTGGCAATACACCCGCCACGGCGGCCAAACCCATCATGCGGGCAAAATCACGTCTGCTTGTGGACATTAAATGGATACCTATAGGTTATAAATTTATAGCTAAGCTAATTGCAAATAGAAAAATGGCCTGTACATGTTACTGCACAAGCCAACTGACTCTACCTACCGGACCCCCTAAAGAACCCGGAAATACCACGTAGTAGTAATGGGCATGTAATAAGCCATCACTACTCAGGAACCATGTTCAGCCAGCTCTGCTTTGAGTTATGGTACTGGGCTACGCCCATACGTGCATGGTATTTGGCTTGTGCTGCCAAATTCATGGCTTTCTGAAAGTCACCAGCCTTTAATGCTTTGCTAGCATTTTTCAGAATACCTTTGGTCAATGTCCAGTCATAACCTACCGCTTTCACTTCTGCATGCATCGCTTTAGCCGAAGCAATCAACGCTTTGGCATTAGTTGCATTGGCAGGTGCAGCGGCTTCCAACTCTTCTGGGTGATCAGTGGTGTACTGCTCGCCTTCAAAAGTGAATGCATGACCATTACCGTGTAAGGCTCGTTGCGCATTAAATACATCTTCGAAACTCTGTGCGGCAACCGTGCTAGAACTCAGTACCAAAGCGGCTACTAGAGGCAAATATTTATTCATGATTAGTCTCCTCACTTTGATCACTTACGTGAACCAGGGCCATTAACTGCTAGGCCGTTGGACATGTAACTCATAAAGAATTCCAGATTGCGGTATTCTTCACCCTGCGCTTTCAATGCTGTACCACGCACGTTGTTCTGACAACCACCATAACGGCGATGCAGTGTGCCCAGTGCCCCCCACTTGGAACGGAACACTGGGAAATGAGTCACGTGACCTAGAGTCGGTCCAGTCCGGTCAGCACGAATGGGTATATTGACCCCTTGCAGGTGACAATTAGCACAACTCATATTTAATTGACCACGGCGCGAGTAAAACTGGGCCTTACCGTCTAAGTAAGCCGCTTTCGCTTTGTCGTTCGGAACCTTTATATCAATTAACTCACCGGCCGAGGTGAATGCCATATAAGCAGAAATTTGGGCTATTTTGCCTTTTTTCCAGCCCAATTTTTTCTCGCCATTGGCCGTGCGACACTGGTTGATAGCTAGCTCCAAAGTCACTACCTGGTCTTGCTGCTCACTCCAGTAAGGGAAATTTTGACGAACACCAATACCACCATTTTCAAAACAATCAGCATAGGACTTACCGTTGGCGAATGGTGTATTAAATAATTCTTCACCCTCTTCGATATCAAACTCATAGGGAGGAAACTCCTCCAATTCTTCCCACTGGGCGCGTGAGGCCGCATCCAAAGCGTAAATACCATTGCCATAATCGGCGAGCTCTACTTCTGGAAAACGCTTTTGGAAATAGGCCTGTAAAGCCAAACGATCCGCTTCGGGATCAACAGTAGCAATGGTATTGCCTGTGCTTGCGGCACTACTCATGCCAGCTATCAGCGCCAATGCAGCGCCGGCCAGCCAAGATGTTATTATTTTCATACCTGATGCCTCATGCTCAGAATTTTCAATTTAGCGAACTTTCGCTGTTTCGGTACCGGTATTACCTGTATTCTCAATCCAAGTAATATCCAGTTGGTCTCCCTTAGCACCACCTTCGAAAGTAAAAGCCAAGTATGGATTTTTCGACACAGCGGTACCCATATTTGCTTCCATCACCTTCTTGCCGTTATAAGCAACACTCATAGTTTGAATGTATTTGGCAGGAATTTTTTTACCTTTCTTATCTTTACGGTTACCCGTTTCCATATCATGCTTAGCCATGATCTTAACGGACGTGTTACCACCCTTGGCCTTAGCCTTGGCGCGAATAATACCTTTAGCCATTTTATTTCTCCTATTTACCTATTAACCGCCACAACCACCGATGGTGACTTTTACTTCCTTGGAAGCACTGAAAAGACCGGAAGCTGTTTCTACAACAGCTGTAACAGCTGAAGTCTTACCCATACGAATACGGCAGGAAACTTCGGCCTTAGTACCCGCCGGAATTGCAAATTGAGCAGCCAGCGGGTTAGGGTTGCCTTCAACAAATACGGCAATGGTCTTCACACCAGCCATAGAGCTCGATATAGTCACAGGCACAACCGCACCATTCTCTGCAATATCTGGCGCTTTTAAGTTGACCTCAGCACTAGCTGATGGGGCACCATCAAAAAGAGCGCCCATTGCCGTGTCTTGATTATCCGTTTCAAATGCAGCTTTGTTCCACGCTGCCAGAGCAATGCTTGGCATTAATACGCCTAGACCTGCAACTGCACCGCCAGTAAATACGGCTTTTAATACACTTCTTCTACTAATCATCGGTTAATCCTCTGGTTATCCCGGTTGGTACTAGTACTGATAAATATATGCTACGACGGCGTCAATTTCATCTTCAGACAAAATCCAATGACGACCAAATGGAGGCATGATCGTATTGGGATTACGCACAGTAGCGTCCCATATCTGAGCACGTAGTATATTGATATCAGGGAAACGTGCCTGCATGGCAACAATAGGTGGTCCCTGCATGCCCGGCAAATTAGCATCTGGGTCATTAATCATATGACAGGCAATGCAATTACCTTTTTTCTTGTTCATAAAAAGCGACTTGCCTTTGGCAATCTGCTCAGCATCAGATGCTGAGGCAAGGGTGGTAGCACCTGCCAATAGCAACCCGAGCAATGCGTGCTTTATCCTTATGTTTTTGCGCATAGTTTTTCCTCATTAGCGCCAACTCTCGATTGGCTATAGAGCGGACTCAAAATATCAAAACCACCAAAGCATGTGCCTTGGCGGCATGATTCATTAGTGGGAAGACTCCACCATAAAGTGAACAGCGTTCGTGACCTGCTCATCACTCAGATCCATCCGACCACCCTTAGGTGGCATGAAGCCTGTACTGCCACTGTAACCTTCCAAAGCATGGCTAATTACTAAGTTCATGCCTTGTCCCACTCGTTCTACCCATGCTGTCGCGTCGCCCACCTTAGGCGCGCCAGCTAAGCCAGAACCGTGGCACACAAAACAAGCCCCCTTATAAACTTCTTCGCCAGCTTGTGCCTGCACACTTAACATAGCAGGTTCTGCAGAAAGAGACTCTGATACTTCTTCTCCCGTGATCTCAGCTTTACGTTTAGCTTCCTTCTGGGTTTCTAAATTATGCTGCCCCTCATGACTTGCCGCCGGTGCATCAGCACCTTCAACAAAATGGCCGATTGGTGTTACGCCCGATAGGGAACTAGCTAACATCATACTACTTACGTCAGCACAGTCAGCCATGCAGCGCGGGTTTTTCACGTCAGGGCGGTCATCTACATAAAAATTATCTTCATTTGGCATCCTGATAGTAGCCAAATTTTCATTGGACAGTTCAAAATCTTCCTCTATGATTTCATTCATATATAACACATAGGCAGTAATACCATAGACCTGCTTATCGGACAGACTCATTGGTGCCGTAAACGGCATGGCACGACGAATGTAATCAAATAAGGTACTCGCATATGGCCAGTAACTGCCTACAGTTTTTACTGGGCGCTCGTCGCTCAAGGTACCTTCACCTCCAGTCAAAACTGGCCAACGACCTTCGCCTTCACCAAACACGCCATGGCAAGCAGCACACTGTGTTTCGTATTCAGCCTCTCCATCTAAAGCGTTACCACTACCGACAGGCAAACCCATTCCGTCAGGGCGAATATCTATATCCCACCCAGCAATTTCGTCGGCACTGGCTGGGGCACCTAAGTTGTATTTATGGCCGTCTGCCTGAACAACACCACTCACCATGGCCACACTCAACAGAGTAACAGCGAAGATATTAGGTAACTTGAACATTCTTCACCTCTCCTGTGGGCTGTACTTGCCAGGTATGAATAGAGTTCTTGTGATAAATAGAATTGACCCCACGCTGTTCACGCAATTGCGCCAAGGTAGGCTGCACATAACCTGTTTCATCATAGGCACGACTTTGCAACAACCAAGGCTGTCCAGACCACTTAGTCTGAAAACTAAAACGCGTAAGTGCTTTGTCTAATACCAAACCCTTAAGTTGCGCTGGTTGCCAATTCACCCCGCCATCAAAGGACACATCCACGCCTTTAATCTTACCCCGCCCCGTCCACGCCAGACCTTCGATCTCAATAAAGCCTGGCTTTTTAATTGGGTTTTCTGGACAGGGACTGGTAATTACTGAGTTGCATTCTTGCACAAATGTGAAACGGCGAGCACGGCCATCGGCCATTAAGTCGGTATACTTGGAAGTCTCTTCGCGATGATGCCAAGGCATATCTCCCACCTCAATTCGGCGCAACCATTTGATGGATGTATTCCCTTCCCATCCTGGATTAAGCAAACGCAAAGGGTAACCCTGCTCAGGGCGCAACATTTCGCCATTTTGCGCATAAACTACCAAAGTATCATCAAGTATTTTCTCAATCGGAATAGAGCGGCTCATGTGGGCACCATCAGCGCCTTCGGCGAGAATCCACTTGCCTTCGGGCTGTATACCAGCCTCTTCCAGCAATACTTTTAAAGGCACACCGGTCCATTCACAACAACTAAGCATACCGTGAGTAAACTGCAAAGCTTCCATTTGCGGTCCTCGCCACTCCATGCCACCGTTGGCGGGACATTCAATAAACTTGATTTCAGAAACCGATGGGAAGCGCATTAAATCTTCCATAGTGAAAATCAACGGGTTATCAACCAATCCATGAATCATTAACCGATGCTCATCCGGATTAATGCTAGGTACACCGGCATGATAGCGCTCAAATACCAGGCCATTAGGCGTAATAATTCCTTGCAGATTCTGAATTGGACTCATACTGATTGATGAGATAGATTCTGCCGTCAGCCAAGGCACTGTGCGGCGCACGACATGCTCTTCGAAGTGCGATGGCTCGCCATAGGGATTAGCCACGACGCCACTGCCCAACTGGCGACCCCAGATAGGCTCGTTAGGTGGTAAGTTGGTAGAAAAGCTAGCACCAGATGCCGCTCCTGCTGATCCAACAGCAGCCGCACCCGCCAGATAGCTTACTCCTTTTCGCAAAAAATCACGGCGATCATTTTTGCTTAAATTCTCAGCGGCCTCCTGCATAGTTTGCAAGAGTTCTTTAGTAGATGGTATTGTCATTTATTAAACCTTTGGTCAGACCAACCCTAACAGCTTATTGACTAAAACCCATCGCCACAAGCAACTAAAGTAGCATATACTAATAAAAACTAATGGGCATATGCTTATATGAATTATTTATATAAAAATCGACATGTAAATATTGACTTTAATCAATTAATATCGTTAAAGCGGCATTTTTTTGGTTTAAACTGAAACACTGACGCCATTTCCTACAGAGACAACTCCACAATGCTGACATCATTATTTAGAATCGCCGCGCTTCTCATAAGCTTAGTACTAACTAATATAGCTTGCGCCAGCAACTACGCTCCTCAGAAAGTGATCTACCATGTAAACTACAAGGATGTCAGCCGCATCCATGCAACCTTTGGCAACATCAACAACCACATAGCCGCTGTGGGTGAGGACAACCTTGATATCAAAGTTATGATACACGGCCCTGCTTTGGAGTATTTTATTGACGCTAACGACAATGAAGAAAAGCAAATGATGCTTGACAGCTTGCGCTTTCAAAACATCCAATTTCTGATTTGTGGCAACACGCTCAATGGTTACCATCGCACCATCAACGACCTCTATGAGGTCAGCGAAGACGATGTAGTACAAGCTGGCATTCCCGGCATAATTGCCCTGCAACAGCAAGGCTACATTTACGTTCGACCCTAGATTTCCGGCCAATAAATTGATATGAGGCTGGTAGGTAACTGGAATCATATCAATGGAATACGATCAAATTATCGCAGATTTTGACATTGCTCAACTGCAATTAGTTCTTGGCATCGCCATCGGCCTCATTTTTGGGCTAGGTGCCGCCTTAAGCCAATTCTGCATTCGCGCCATGGTCAACGAATTAAGCCAAGGTCGGTTTGGCCACGCCAGTATCGCTTGGATACTTGGTGCGGTAACAGCCTACCTGTTGGCCAGCTGGCTGCTTGGTCGCGAACCTACTGATATTAGTGAAGCTCCAAGCTTGCCCAACAATGCCAGCATCAGCGGCCCTATTTTAGGTGGCCTATTGTTTGGCATGGGCATGATCATAAGTCGTGGTTGCAGCTCGCGCTTACTGATACTTACGGCATATGGCAATATGCGCGCGCCCATCACCCTGCTCGCCTTCGCCCTTAGCGCACTGCTACTCTACAGCGGCCAACTGGCGTATATTCGAATGGCCATACAAGATTGGTGGCGTTTCGATAGCCAGAGCATTCTTCTACCCGATCTATTGAACCTACCTGTATGGTTATTTACCAGCAGCGCTATCGCAATCTTTTTGACCTGCCTATACCCATTAGCTCGCCATCGCGCCTGGAACACCATGATTGGCGCCCTATTAGTTGGTGTTGCCGTCGCCCTAGGCTGGGCAAGTACAGCGTTCGTAAGTTACCACAGTTTTGGTGAGATCATGCCCCAAAGCATTTCCTTCACCGCGCCCATGATAGATACTCTCAGCGCACTGATGACTGCCGAAAAGTCGTTATTGCGTTTGGGTACTGGGCTGCTAATCGGCACCATAATCGGCTCGGCGATAGTGGCCTCCTGCCATCGCGACTGGCATCTAGAGACCTTCCATAGCGAGCGCCCACTGGGTCGCTACGTACTAGCTGGCTGCATGATGGGCTTTGGCGCAGTACTCGCTGGTGGCTGCTCCATTGGCGCAGGTTTGAGCGGCACCAGCGTTCTCGCAGGTCAAGCCACTATCACCCTATTAGCTATGACGGTCGGGGGGTATGCAGGCCTTAAGGCTGGCTTTGCTCGAGCTTAACTTTCAATCTTAGTTGAACTCACCAACTGCAATGGTAATTGATGATTATTTTTCAACTCTCGCAGGGCAAAGCTGGAGTTGAGCGACAACACACCCGGCAAACGCACGAGTTTGCGTTTTAGTGTCAATTCATATTGTTCAATAGAAGGTACTACTACCCGCAACAAGTAGTCCATATCACCGGACATGATATAACACTGAATAACCTCATCCATGGCAATGGCCGCCGATTCAAAAGCGGCCAACACCAGCTCGTCATGACTATTCAATTTGGCATGCACAAATACTGTGACCCCCAAGCCCACTTTCCTAGCGTCAACCAAGGCCACACTTGCACCCAGCACACCTGCCTCTCGCAAGCGCTTAATGCGCCGCCAACATGGTGTATGAGACAAGCCAACCAATTCAGAAAGCGCCTGTACAGATATATCAGCTTGGCGCTGCAGAGCTTGCAATATTTTCAAATCAAATGAATCCAGTTTCATATTAACTCTCAATTATGAAATTTATATTCTAATATATTTAAAAGTTTAGGATAACAATCCTTATTTTATAAATAAAGCTAATAATTTGGCAATATCTATCTCACCAACATCGCTCATACTAAGTCATACACTTACCCAATTATAATGGACTCATGCATGCTTGCCCCAACCCAACCCCAGGTTACAGATCTCTTTGAATGCTACCGGCAAACATCGGGGCGTGTTTACATGAATGGCCAACAAGCCTTGGCGCGCATTATATTAGAGCAAATGCGCTTTGATCAGCAGCAACAGTTACACACGGGTGCCATGATAAGTGGCTACCGGGGATCACCGCTGGGCAACATTGACAATACTTTGCACCAAGCCAAACCCTTTTTTGAAGCTGCCAATGTGCAATTCCAGCCAGCTGTGAATGAAGATCTAGCAGCCACTATGATCTGGGGCAGCCAACAAAGCCAACTTTCTCCCCAAGCCAATACCGATGGCGTGGTTGGCATGTGGTACGGCAAAGGCCCAGGGGTCGACCGTTGCGGCGATGTATTCAAACACGCTAATGCCGCCGGCACATCCCAACACGGGGGCGTTTTATGTGTTGCTGGTGACGACCATGGCGCCAAATCTTCCACTGTTCCTCATCAATCTGATCACGCCTTTATGTCGGCGCTTATGCCCATGCTCTACCCATCCTCCATACATGAGTACCTATGGTTAGGCTTAGCCGGTATTGCCATGTCCCGGTACAGTGGTTGCTGGGTCGGTTTCAAAGTGATTTCAGAAACAGTGGAAACCACCGCATCTGTGGATCTAGATGGATTATCCAGTCACTTCATCTTACCAACAGACTTCCAACTTCCTGAAGATGGGCTGAACCTGCGCTGGCCCGATGACCGGTGGCAACAAGACCAACGACTACAAGAACACAAAGCCTATGCCGCTTTAGCCTTTGCTCGCGCCAACAAATTGGATCGCATCACCCTGCGCTCCCCCCATGCACGGTTCGGTATTATCACGTCTGGCAAGGCATACGAAGACACACGCCAAGCATTACTTGAACTGGGTTTAAACAACCCGACAGCCGCCAAGCTGGGCATTAGCGTCTACAAGGTGGCTATGCCATGGCCTTTGGAGCCCTTTGGTGTGCGTGAATTTTCGCGCAACCTAGAGGAAATCATGGTTATAGAAGAGCGACGCGAGGTTATTGAAAATCAAATTAAGCAGCATCTGTTCAATTGGGGGGCCGAGCGCCCTCGCATCACAGGTAAATTTGATGACATGGACCAGCCTATCCTGCCCTTAGCCGCCGAATTAAACGTTGTTAGTATTGCGCTGGCCCTAGCCCATCGCCTACTGAAATTAGCAATGGATGAAGACACGCATCTTCACCTCACACAACAAATCAAGCGCTTGACACAGCAACAACAACAAACCATTCAAGCTCCCGCCGAGCGAACGCCTTTTTTCTGCGCGGGTTGCCCACACAATGCGTCCACCAAAGTACCCGCTGGCAGCCGGGCTAGCGCCGGTATTGGTTGCCACTACATGGTAACCTGGATGAATCGCAACACCCAGACCTTCACTCATATGGGTGGCGAGGGCGTGCCTTGGCTAGCCTGCAGCCGCTTCACTGATGAGCCCCATCAATTTGTTAACCTAGGCGACGGCACCTACTTCCACTCTGGCTCCTTGGCTATTCGCCAGGCCTTAGCGAGCAAGGCTAACATCACTTACAAAATCCTTTACAACGATGCGGTCGCCATGACGGGTGGACAACAAGTTGATGGTCATCTAAGTGTGCCACGTATGAGCCGCCAATTGCATGCCGAAGGTGTGGAGCGCATTTACTTGCTTAGCGATGCCCCTGACCAATACAAAGACCAAAACCTGGCACCGGGCGTCTATGTTGGCCATCGTGATGAGCTAGAACAAACCATGCTCAAACTGCGCCAAATTCAAGGCGTCAGCGTCATCATCTATCACCAAGCTTGCGCTACGGAAAAACGCCGCCAACGGCGCCGTGGCAAACTTGCACAGGCCGAACAGCGTTTATGGATACACCCCGAGATATGTGATGGTTGTGGCCATTGCTCACAGCAGTCTAATTGTATCGCTATTGAGCCCTTGCCCACTCAAGAAGGCCGTAAACGCCAAATTAATCAATCCATGTGCAACAGTGATCTAACCTGCCTAAAAGGCTTTTGCCCTGCCTTTATTAGCCTGCATGGCGCCCAACTGAAACGCCCATCAACTAACTCCCTACCCCATGGTGAGTTGCCAGAACCCGCCACTTTTGACCTCGATAAAGGCCCGTGCAACATAGCCGTTACGGGCGTGGGGGGCATGGGCGTTGTCACCATTGGTGCATTATTGGGCATGGCTGCCCATCTAGATAACAAGGCTTTTATGACTCTGGACTTTTCAGGTCTAGCCCAAAAAGGCGGCGCTGTAGTTAGCCATATTCGAATCGCATTAAAGCCTGAACAAGTTACCACTGCACGTATCATTGCTGGCCGCGCTCATACCATAATCGGTGCCGATACAGTCGTCACCGCAGGACACAACGTATTGAGCTTGTGCGCATCAGAAACTCAAGGTGTCATTAGCACTCACCCGATCCCTACGGCTAATTTTATTCACCACCCAGAGGCCGATTCAAATCACCAGCAATGTTTGGATTTGATTGCTAAGCACACCCACAGTAATAGCGCCTTTATAGACTTTCATAAGTTAGCGGTTAAGTACCTTGGTGATGCCATTTATGCCAACACTATGATGCTTGGTTATGCACTTCAGCGAGGGCTATTGCCTGTTTCCGCCAGCGCCATCAAAGAAGCCATTAACTTAAATGGTGTCAGCATTGAGAACAACTTACAGGCCCTGCAACTGGGGCGCTATATAGCCCATCACGGCGAGCCCGATACACAAAGTGAAACGCTCAACATAGAAGCCTTGGTCAGTCTGCAAGATGTCCTACAAGAGGAAAACGAAAGATTAATTTCGTATCAAAACCACGCTTTAGCCAAGCATTTTCAGAATCAAATGCACGGCTGGACAGCCGCGCTTGAATCTCGCCTTTCGCACACCCAAAGTCATAACTTGCTGAAACAAATTGCGGGCCATTATTCACGCTTGCTGCGCAATAAAGATGAGTACGAAGTCGCCCGTCTATTGGGCCAGAGCAAATGGCAACAGCACCTCCGTAATCACTTTGATGGCAGCACCAAGATTAGTCTCAATCTATCCCCCTTAGGCATGGCTGGTTGGAACAAATGGCTACAGCAACCAAAGAAATACGCCATTGGCTCGTGGCTTCTGAAGTTTATGCCACTGTTAGCCAGCATGCGCCACCTGCGTGGCGGTGCTTTTGACCTGTATGCTCGGCACCCAGAGCGTCGCGCTGAGTCGGCATTTGTGACTTTCTTTGTAGAGCAAATGCAACAACTTTGCCAACAAATTACTAGTGACAATTTTGCTGATTGGCAGGGCCTGCTGCAGCTGTTCGACAAAGCCCGAGGCTACGGCCACATTCGTCAAAAAAACATGCAATCAGTGACACAGCAAGTAGGCAACCTGAAAACAAAGATCGCCAACCAAGAGCTAGGCGTAGAGGTTAATTCGTCCTACCCTTAGGCGTTGATACCGGTACCGGCCCTGAGGCAAACATAGCCTTGCGGGCCACAATACCGACGTCAACCAAGTAATACAACGAAGCCATCGCTAGCTGCTTTCGGCCCATGTTGTGGTAAATCAGCCCCAAAGCAATGTCTTCGGCGCTAAAACGCTGGTGATGTTGAGCAAAGTACTCAGCGGCTTGGGTGAGTTGCGCCTCCTGAGACCCTGATGAAGGTTGCAATAAGCTGGCAATACGCCCAACACCACCATGGTAAGCCTGCACTAACAACAATAAATACAGTTGCTGCTGTTTGGCCACAGGTAGGTGCCCAAAGCGTTGCATAAACACCTTATGCAAGCTGCGATGATTTTGCCCGTACAATTTAGTGGCGCATTCCAACTGCGCCATTCTATGTTGCCGGTATGGGTCAGAAATATCACAATCGTCTAAGACATCAGGCATCAATTGCATCATACCCAGTGCCTGAGCAGACGAACGCGTATACTTAACGGCGCCACTCTCTATGACTATTTGCCCTACAAACAAAGGCCACAATTGCTCAGGATAGGGCAGTTGTTGCAATCGGCTTTGCTTATCAAACACCACCTTGGCCATATCAATTAATGCCACCGGTTGCCGGGCGCTGCCGACCTGCAGGCCATTCCAGCTACCCCACACTTTGAAATCTTCGTGCCAAGCAAGCAACCTTGCCAGCGCAGAGGGCAAATCCACATGCGGCTGATGACAAGCTAAAGCAAACGGATACCCTAACTCATCGGCAGTACCAGGCACCCAAGTGTGCACCTTGCCTTCTTGTGCTAGGCGCTTGCGAGTGGCATTGAGAGCCGCTTGAGTATTCATGCGGAACAGGCTATCGGCCTGATAGGCCAAAAAGTTAGCTCGAATATCAAATAACAGGTGGCGGTCGGTATCACTGCAATAACCCGACTCAGTCAACACCCAAGTGCGAATATTGGTGAGGTTACGAAACCAGTTGGCACTATACACATAGGGGGTATGGCGCACTACCTGGAGCCATGGCGATGGTTCTGTAGCACCTACCCAGGATCCATGTGCACCACTTAACAACACTAGGACAGTCAACCAGCGACAATATATTGGCATAGTTATCCCTCACACTTCTTACAGTCTAAGTCAATTTACCAACTAAAACTATAATACAACACTCACCCACTCTTTTCTAAGAATGAGGCACCAACGGCAGGTTGAGGGAGCTAAAAAGATACCAATATTATTGCCCTACATGGCGTCAGACACTCATCATGCTGGGGGTGCATATAGGGGCCTTGCGCATTCTTACTAGAGCTGACATGGACACTAGGGATTAAATAAAGTCGTTACTCTAGCCAACAACCCCATATTTTATCCATAAAAAAAGCCCCCCAAATGGGAGGCTTGTGTAATGGTGGGTCGTGGGCGACTCGAACGCCCGACCAATTGGTTAAAAGCCAACTGCTCTACCAACTGAGCTAACGACCCAAATTTTTACTATGTATTTTACCAGCCTAGCGGCTTGGCCGACTGCTCTTACGGCCACTCGCCGAACCGAGCGAACGACCCCAGCGCTGAGTAACCATAGGCCGGATTCTCGGCCTATGCGCTTATGTAATGGTGGGTCGTGGGCGACTCGAACGCCCGACCAATTGGTTAAAAGCCAACTGCTCTACCAACTGAGCTAACGACCCAAATTTTTACTATGTATTTTACAAGCCTAGCGGCTTGGCCAACTGCTCTTCCGGCCACTCGGCGTTAGCCTCGTGTCGCTCTGAACCTGCCAAAGCTTTGCTTTGACTGCCTTCGGCACCGGCCCCTCGCCCAACTGAGCTAACGACCCAAATTTTTACTATGTATTTTACAAGTCTAGCAACTTGAT
>JAAERS010000056.1 GCA_024230095.1 Gammaproteobacteria bacterium
CTACAGCCAGAGCGATCAGAGATTTTTTCATTGAATTTCCCCTTCAATTATAAAAAGATTTAACTTGCAAGTTAAACATTACATTACAGCATTGACGATTCTTTATTTAGCGAACCGTTCAGCGCCGCATTGTAAACCATTATGTTTGTATAAAAAACAAACAATTGATAAAGATAACCAAAAAACCCGAAACTTGATGAATAACATCATCCTTTCTTTTTATTTTTCTTGGTATCAGCACAGCACTAGCGTGATGATCTTTGCCAATTGCTCTCGGCGGTTTACTTGACCGAAAGTATTGTTTTTTAAGCCTTTACACTACCAATAGTAGTTTTGGGCGCGATAAATTTAACACCACTGTATATATAAAACAAGGTGTTATTCACTATTTAATGGAGAAAATTCATTATCTCTCCATTATTCATTAATGAACACTTAATTAATGATAATTTTAATAATAAAAGACGCGTTTTATATATAAAATATTATAAAAATGATAAATGTATTACCAAACAAATGAAATACAATTTTGCTGCTCACAATTAATAGTCACCAAGGTAATAGATTTGTGATCGGCATGGCTCAGACCTTCTGCAAGAGCTGCATGTTGAGTGTTTTTCTGGTAGTTTTTATCTTACCAAGGGCCGATTGGCCCCGCTATTATACTGGAATTAAGTTATGTCATCAGGTCCACTGTCAGGATATCGGGTTATTGAGTTAGGCCAACTCATTGCGGGCCCCTTCACGGGGAGCATGCTGGGGTATTTTGGGGCCGAAGTTATTAAAATCGAACCGCCCCAAGGGGGTGACCCTATTCGCCAATGGCGGGTAGTGGAGGATGGCACCTCCCTATGGTGGCATTCCATTGCGCGCAACAAAAAGTCCGTTACCCTAGATTTAAAAACCAGCCAAGGCGTGGCACTGGTCAAACAACTCATTAACACGGCCGATGTGGTAATTGAAAACTTTCGCCCCGGCGTGGTGGAAAAATGGGGACTAGGCCCAGAGGCCTTCCAAGTCTCCAACCCCAAGTTGGTGTACGCCCGTATTTCAGGCTACGGTCAGAACGGGCCCAATGCCAGCAAAGCCGGTTTTGCTTCGGTTTGTGAGGCTTACAGTGGTTTTCGCTACGTCAATGGCCATCCACATCAAGCGCCTGTGCGCCCTAACCTGTCCATCGGCGATACCATTGCCGGTATTCATGCCACCTTGGGCATCACCATGGCCTTGTTGGAACGGCACCACAGCGGCACAGGCCAAGTGGTTGATGTTGCCTTATTTGAAGCCATGTTTAATCTACTGGAAGCCGTGATTCCTGAGTACTCTGGCGCCGGCGTGGTGCGCGAACCATCCGGCACCACCGTCACAGGCATCGTGCCCACCAATACCTATATATGCCGAGATGGTAAGTATGTGGTGATTGGTGGTAACGGCGATTCTATCTTTGTGCGTCTTATGCAAGCCGCCCAGCGTCCGGATATGGCCCTTGACTCGCGCCTGACGGACAACAGAGGACGAGTTGCCCACGAAAAGGAAATTGACGTAGCTTTGGCCAGTTGGTGCCTGCAGCATGACAGCGCCGACATACTCGACAAGCTAGTCACCGCAAGGGTGCCTGCAGGGCCTATTTACAATGTCGCCGATATGATGGCCGACGACCATTACCAAGCCCGCGGGTTATTTGAACAGGTCGAAATCAATGGCAAGCCCTTGGCTATTCCTGCCCTCATCCCCAAACTGCAGCGCACACCAGGTCAAACCCGCTGGTCAGGCCCAACCCTAGGCCAACATAATGAAGAAGTATTGGGCCGTATATTGGGCCTCAATGAACAAGCGTTAGCCAAATTAAAAGAAGACGGTGTGGTGTCCTAGCATAGTGGGGAGGCAAAAAGGCCGCATGAATAGTCTACATCAATTGATTTTTGAGCATAATTTTACGCACTTTTTGAGCTGTATTTGCCAGTTGCTGCACCTCACCTAAGCTTGGCATCTGTCCATTGGTTAAGGCCTGCTCACAGGCGCTAACCTCATGCTCCATAAAGGCCATGACTTTTTTCGGGCAACCTACGCACAAGCCGCTACACAACTGGACTTCCGGGGCTTCAAACGGTAAAACCTGCTTAATGTCCGCAATCAGTTGCAACATGGCTTGGCGCGTATTGGGTTTCATGGGAGGCATGATATGAGGGCCGGCTATTGAATAACATGACGTAAATCAAGGCTTGCAATTGATTAAGTCAAAAGCGCCAAAATTAAGCACTAAGTAAGGGAGCATTTGACTTATTCGCTACTTCAATACCTCATATTCGGCTAGCGGCAGCACCTGCCAATCCTTAATCAATAGCTGCCCCATGACGCCCACCATAGCGGCATCCTTCTGCACGGCAAAGATGGCCGTGCGCAACTGATCAACAACATCCGCTGAGGTCATCAAGGAAGTAATCAAAGGCAAACCTGGCACCTGGGGCGTCGTCCCAACTAGGCGCAATCCCGCTACACTTTGTGGCGCATGTTTGGCAAGTAAGGCATAAGTGACACAATCAACGGCACACAACTGCGCCTGGCCTTGCTGCACCATAGCCAAGCTTTGACGATGCCCCCCCGTTGGCAGCATTGGGCCGAAAAAATCCGCATGTTTATTAATCCCCATACCCGCCAATAGTGGCCGCAGACAATGATAGCCCGACTGCGAATCAAGGCTATTGTAAGCCAAGCTTAAACCGGCCAGACGCGTCATATCAGCACCATTCGTTAATGCAAGCAGCGCACTTTGCTCCGACACCAACAGCAAACTGCAATAGTAAGCACCTTGATTGTAGGGGCTGTCATAGCAAGGGGTTATCAGGTATTGCACCTTGCCCTGCAAGGCATGGGTTAATGGGTAGCCACAAGTTTGGCTTAGTAACAAATCATGGGCCTGCCAGTGTGCATAATAATCTTTTGGCTGGGTCAATATTAACGGCCCATCCACCCCCATGGCATCCAGCTCGGCAACAACCGCTTGCCACCACCTGTCCACCCACATTTGGGTTTCAGGCTGGTTGTACATGGGATAAGAAGCAAGCATAGGTAGAGGCCCCTTGGTGGCAACAAGCAAACCGCTATGGCGGCTAGGTCAGTGCTGTCAGCACGTTAATTCTCTGTAAGATGATAAGTTGGTGACACTTAAAACACCGATATTGCCAAAAATGAGTTTTAATATAAACTAGCGCACCATGAATACAAATAATAATACAAACAATGCACATGAGCTAATGGCGCCTCCGATTCCTCCAGTACAGGGCCTATGGCAACATTGGCAACTACCTACTTGGTTAATAGTGGTGTTTGTGTATAGCAGCTACTACCTATTAATGAGCAACGCCAACCAATTGACGTGGTGGCAATTGGCTTTATTGGCAGGCCCTTTATTATGCTTGCATGGCAGTCTGCAACATGAAATTTTGCACGGCCACCCCACTCCCTGGCCCTGGTTCAACGATCTTTTAGGCTGGGCACCATTAAGCCTGTGGATACCTTACTCTCGTTATCGTGATAGCCATCGCTTACACCATCAGGTAGACACTTTGGCCGAGCCCGGCATAGACCCCGAAAGCTACTACCACCTGCCACAGCAGTGGTTAAGCAAAACCCGATTAGGTCGATGCCTTTGGCATATTAACTTCACCCTTGCCGGTCGCCTTATTATTGGCCCTTGGCTGGTGCTCTGGGCTTTTATCAGCACCGAGGGGGCGCAGCTACTCAAGGGGGACATCTACAGTTGGCAAAGTTGGTTGCCGCATTTTGCCCTGTCTGCTGGGCTGCTTATATGGTTGCAAGAGCAAGGCATTGCTTGGTGGTATTATGTTCTGGTGTGCGTTTGGCCCGGCCTTAGCCTGACTCTTATGCGCTCTTACCTAGAGCACCGCCCAGAAAGTGACAACCATCGCCGCACAGCACTGGTAGAGGGCAATTGGTTTACCAATACCTTGTATATGGCGGTAAATATTCACCAGGTCCACCACGAACACGCTAGTCTGGCCTGGTTTATGGTCAAGCCATACTACCTAGCCAATAAAGACTATGTACTGGCCAAAAACGGGGGTTATTACTACCGTGGTTATGGGCAAATTATGCAGCAATTCTTAGTCAAGCAAAAAGATAGCCCGATTTATAAACCCTAAGTCACTGGTACTGACCTGTTTGCCTGCTACCCCTGCGCTCATCTCGCGGCGAGCAGTGATACTTTTTACGATAACACTTGGCAAAATAGGTCGCTGAGTTAAACCCGCAAGCTGTCGCTACATTGAGTACACTCAGGGCTGATTGGTGCAACAACAAGCGGGCACGCTCCAGGCGCAGGTGCAAATAAAACACCGCCGGACGCTGCTCTAGCTTTTCTTTGAATAACCTTTCCATTTGCCGCAACGACAAGCCGGCTTGCTGAGCCAAATCGTGCAACAATAGAGGTTCTTCCAAATGCTCGCGCATGAGCTCTATGGCGCGCAACAAGCGCGGGTGATGTACATTGAACTTGGTCTGCAAAGCCATACGGTGATCTTCATGGGCTGGACGAATTTTCGGATGAATGCACATTTCAGCCAAATCATTGGCAAAAGTATCGCCATGCTGTAAGGCAATGTAGTGCAACATCATGTCCAAACCCGATACCCCACCAGAACTGGTCATCAGGTATTTATCAAATTCATACAATTCACCACTTACGTTTAGGTGCGGGAACTCCTCACGCAGGCCACCCATATTTTCCCAGTGAATGGTGCACACTTTATCTTGAATGACTTTTGCTCGAGCCAACAACAAAGTGCCTGTAGATACCGCCCCTAATGTCACGGGCTGGCGGGCCAGATGACGCAACCAGCGGTTTAGCTCATGGTCTTCTATTTCATGGGCATTCATGCCGGCTACAACAATCACCACATCCAAGGTATC
>JAAERS010000057.1 GCA_024230095.1 Gammaproteobacteria bacterium
GTTAGCCGAGTTGGCCGCGGCTGATATACAAGCTCAGGATCTTAGTGACAATGAAATGGCCAAGATCCATATTCGTTATATGGTAGGTGGTCATGCTCAGGTGGAGAATGAGGTGGTGTATCGCTTTACGTTCCCTGAGCGCCCTGGTGCCTTGATGAAGTTTTTGACTAAACTAGGGCAAAACTGGAATATTTCCATGTTCCATTATCGTAACCACGGTTCTGCTTATGGGCGAGTTTTGGTGGGGTTGCAGGTGCCAGAAACTGATAAAGCTCGCCTTGTAGGGTATCTACAGGAGCTGGGTTATGCCTTTCATGAAGAAACAGAGAACCCAGCTTATCAGTTGTTCTTAAGCCCTTCTTAACAAACAGTATTTGCTGTGGCTGTTTACCCTTAAAACCCTCTTGTATTGAACTACAAAGGTAAGCAAATTATCACTTCTAGGCCACCTGTGGGTCGATTGACGGCATGGATGCTGCCACCTTGGCTGCGCATGGCTTGTTCGGCTATGGCCATGCCGATACCGTAACCGCCGGCTTGTTGATTGCGACTTTCCTCTACTCGGTAAAAGGGTTCAAATAAGTGTTTTAATGTTTCTTCTGGTACACCGGGGCCGTCGTCGGCAATACTGATATTTAAGCACTCCTTACCTAGGCTGGCATTGATATAGACCTTACCCTTGTCACCCGTATAGCGCAGAGCGTTACGAATGATATTTTCTAATGCTCGAGAGGTCAGGCCGGGTTGTCCGGTCAAATAACATGCCGTAGGCAAGACGAGCTTTATTTTGTCATCAGCTTGCGCCTCAAAGCTGGCATCATGAGCGACATCACTGATGAGTTCACCTATGTCATATTGGCTTGAGGCTGGGCTACCGTCTCCTTGTTCCAAGCGGAGCAAGGTTAGGACATGGTCTATTAGCTCATTCATGCGGCCGATTTCACGCTCAATTCGTTCAATGCCAGCCTGATCCTTTTTTGACAGTTTGCGGGCTAACAGTTCAAGTGCAATCTGTTGGCGCGCGAGGGGAGTGCGAAGTTCGTGGGAAATGTCACGGAATAGGCGCTGTTGATTATTGAGCAGCATGGCAATGCGTTCTGCCATGTTATTAAAAGACTGGCCAAGCTGGCTGATTTCGTCTTTTCGGCAAATCACTTTTTCGTCAACACGGGTATCGAATTGCCCACGCGCAAATGCATTAGTGGCTCGGCGTAGACGGTTTATAGGGTTAGTTATGCGCCACGTCACGAAGGCGGTAAAGGAGGCCACAATGATCAGCGCAGTAATGAGCTGCAGAGCGGGTAGATGCGGGAACCAGTACTGATAAGCGCGCTTTCGAAATACATACGCAACAAAGGTGTAGCGGGTGCCACTGCTGCTGGAAATTTGGTAGGCACGAAGTCCGCGGTTGGTACGTTCGATAAAACGTTTAGGTGTGAGCGGTTCGGTAAATTTGAGCCAATCTTTAGGTAAGTTGACGCGGCTGATAGGGCGGTTATATTGGTCTAAAATAAATGCTTTGATGCCATGCTGCTCTTCAATTTTACGTAGCTCATTGGCCAGTTTTTTGCGGCCTTCTTGTTCATAGGCATCGGTGAGCTCCATTGCCAATTCAATAATTTGGTGTGACTCTAAATGCTGACGATTTTCAATAATAGTGCCGGTCAAAGTGACAACGGCAGCCATGGTAATGATCAAGGTCACCCAAAAAAAGACAAATATTTTCCAATATAAACTACGCATTGCTGGTCTCGAAAAAAATCATCGGGCTACGTACAAGTAGCCCACACCGCGTACCGTTTTGATACGCTGTTCTCCATCTCTAAAAGGGCCCAATTTGCGGCGTAGGTTGCTCAAGTGCATATCAATACTGCGATCATACATTGTGAGCTTGCGACCTAAGGCTGTTTCAGTAAGATCTTCTTTACTTAATACATTACCAGCATTGGCTAGCAGATTTTCCAGTAAATTAAACTCAGTGCTGGTGAGCTCTAATGCTTCACTATTGAGAGTGGCAACGCGAGTGGCTGGGTTGACCTCGATATCGTCGCGCTGAATGCTGATTTTTTTGGCTTCGTTTTGTAAACCTTGAGTGTCCATATCAACGCGACGCAGAATAGCCTTGATGCGGGCGATAAGTTCACGTGGGTTGCAGGGTTTGGGGAGGTAATCATCGGCGCCCATCTCAAAGCCGACAATACGATCCACTTCGTCCCCTCGTGCTGTGAGCATGAGAACCGGTGTTTGTTTGTTGTTGCGCAACTGTTTGAGCACTTCAAGGCCGTTCATTATGGGCAACATAATATCCAGCACAACAACGTCAAAATTACCATTTTGAGCTTGCTTTAAGCCTTCCTCACCGTTAAAGGTGCTGGTGACATTGAAGCCTTCAAGTTGTAAAAACTCGGTCAGTAGTTCATTTAACTCTTGGTCATCTTCAACCAAGAGAATATTGGCACTATTGCTCATCAATTTACTCCTTTAGTGATCGTGCCATTGTGCCATATTTTTACTCTGTAGAGTCTAGGAAGGCTTGATGCTTTACGTTTTTTTACGCCGTCTTGACACACGTTGGCATTGATCATTATATACTAGTAGGAGTTCTAAGCTATTACTCAAATAGTTCAGGCAGGTGCTTTTTTTGGCGGGACGTGGTCCCGTCTTTTTTTGCCAAAAAAAGAGGGTTAGCGCCACGGCACTAACCCTCTGATATAGAATTCATAGGACTCCCCACAGTTGCGTTTCCGGTAGAGGCCCTGAACCCAATGGGTTCAAGGGGGAAACAGCTGTCTGATAGAAGGCTTTCCGTCGAGCGGACATGCACAGAACCAAAACGGGCCACTTCCAAACTGGGAATATCGGCTCGAGGACATAACCGGTTGTCGATAACCACAGGGAGTCTTGATTGCATTATATGCCCTTCATTACAGACTTGGCAATGGGGATGTTAAATTATTATGCTGGTGAGTCACTAAGCTCTTGATTCAGCTCTAATTGCTGAAGGATTTTATTATCTAATTGGCTAATGGCTGTTTCCAATGTGGTCATCTCTTTGCGGATTTGCAGTGTTTCAGCACTAAAGTTTAAAGCCGCCATAACCGCCATGCGTTCTAATCCTACCACACGCCCACTGTCCTTGATGGCGCGCAGGCGAGTATCCAGTATTTGTGCGGCCTCTCGCAGTTGTTCTTCTTTGCCAGCTGGGCTGGTGAGGGTATAGCTTTGGTTTAATATGCTGATTTGTACAGCTACGTTGTTACTCATTTTCATGTGCCTCACTGGCTTTATTTGTGGGCTTATCAGTTGGCAGGTTGTGATCAATCAAGTCGATTAGGTTTTGTAAGGTGGCTTCGTCATCCGCTGTAAAAGCGGAATCACTTTGCTCAACTTCCAAGCTAGATAGCTTTTCTTCTTGCTCGGCAACTTGCATTCTAAGGGCTTGGTTCTCTTGTTGTAAAAGCTGTTGTCGTTTCAGCAGCTGTTCGACATGCAAAACTAGGGAATGAATATTGGACACGGTGATAAACCCCTCGGTAAAAAAAATATCTTAAACATTGACCCTTGGTGGGTCAATGGTCGGACACCTCTGATTTATCAGGTATAATCATCGCATTTGTTAAAATATGAGCCCAATCTATGTCTGATATGCCCGCACCGATCACTTACAGTTTTGATGATTTTGCCGATATGTTTGTCGAAATGGGGGCCTTTGGCACGCCTTCTGAGTTGCATGGTCTCATGTGTGGCCAGTTGGCTGCAGGCGTGCGTTTTGATGCCGATGCTTGGTTGGCTATGGTAGTTGCACACCTGGATGTGCAGGAAATTGAAGATGATGATGATAAGGCTGAATTAGTCGCTCTCTATGAGCTGGCCTTGTCACAAATGAGTGATGGTGGTTTTACCTTTACATTGTTGCTGCCGGATGATGAAACTGAACTACTTGCTAGAACGGAGTCATTGGGTGCTTGGTGCAGTGGTTTTCTGGGTGGTTTTGGCTTAGCTTATGATCGAGATAAGCAAAAGTTAAACGCCGAAATTACTGAAACTATGGATGATTTATCCCAAATAGCGATGGTATCTTTGCAAGACGATAATGACGATGAAGCTGAGCAAAGTCTCATGGAGTTGGAGGAGTATGTGCGCATGGCGGCTTTGATGGTGTTTAGTGAATTTAATAAAGTGGACGCTGACCAGCGTCCACCATCGGTGCACTAATAATGAGTCAAGTGCCCGTGTTGCCAAAATGCGAGTATGTCGCTCGCCGCCAAAAATTAATGCATCAGTTGCCAATTGGTGCTTGCGTATTCGTATCTGCTGCCAGCCCCCAAATTCGCAATGGTGATGTCAATCATGCCTATCGGCAGGATAGTTATTTTTACTATTTAACAGGCTTTTCCGAGCCGGGTGCTGCCTTGCTTATGCGGCAAACGGACACGGGCTTTGAGAGCCTTATATTGTGCCGAAAAAAAGATGCCTTACAAGAAGTGTGGCATGGTCGTCGGTTGGGTGTGGAAGCCGCACCGCATGCTCTGCAGGTGGATGCGGCAAAAGATATCGGTGAGCTTGAAGAGTGTTTGGATGCTTGGACCGATGGCGTCAGTCATGTTTATGCTGCGCAAGCTCGAGATGATATACGCCAATTGCTCGATGCCAGTGCGAAGCGTTTGCGCAGTAAGGCTCGAAAAGGCGCTCAAGTACCCGAGTTTTACGCTGACCTTGATGCCATACTGAATGAGATGCGCTTGTATAAGTCGGCCGCTGAAGTGGCGCTTATGCGGCAGGCTGGTGATATGAGTGCGCGAGCTCATCGACGTTTGATGCAGGCAAGTAAACCTGGCGTGATGGAATATCAATTAGCCGCTGAATTTGCTCATGCCTGCAGTATGGAGGGCAGTGCTCGTTTGGCCTATGGTAGTATTGTAGCCGGTGGCGATAATGCCTGCATCTTGCACTATGAGGACAACAATCAAACCTTGCAGGATGGAGATCTGGTATTGATTGATGCCGGCTGTGAATGGGATTATTACGCCGCTGACATTACCCGAACTATTCCTGTCAATGGCCGCTTTAGCGAACCTCAGAAAGTGATCTATAATTTAGTACTACAAGCCTTAGAAGCCGCTATAGCGGTAGTAAAGGATGGGGTGCCAGTCAATGCCATGCAAGACGCTGCGGTACAAGTGATTACTCAAGGTTTGGTTGATCTGGGCATTCTGCATGGCGAGGTAGAAAAGCTGATAAAAGACGAGGCCTATAAGCCATTCTATTTGCATGGCGTGGGCCATTGGCTTGGTATGGATGTACATGACGTTGGCAACTACAAAGTAGATGGGCAATGGCGGCCGTTGCGAGACGGTATGGTGACGACCATAGAACCGGGTATTTACATCGCTGCAGACACCCCAGATGTTGACCCCCAATGGTTGGGTATAGGGGTGCGTATAGAAGACAATATTTTGGTAACGGCCGCAGGCCATGAAAACCTCACGCGTCAGGCGCCAGTCACGGTCGCTGCCATAGAAGCCTTAATGAAAGAGCAAGTTTGAATCTATGAAACAGGCCCATTATGACATTGTGATTGTTGGCGGCGGTATGGTAGGTGCTTCCATGGCGCTGGCTTTGGCCGGTATCGCTTCGCGCTATGGATTACAAATAGCCATCATTGATGCTGCTAAGACAGAGCAAGCCACCCCTACGGCCGCTGGCGACCTTGATGGCCGAGCCACTGCCTTGGCTTTGGGTAGCCGTAATTTGTTACATAGCATTGGTGCTTGGGTGCCATTACAAGACTACGCTCAAGCTATAGTTGATATCAATGTAAGTGATCAAGGTCAACCATTTGGTGCCCAAATACGAGCCCAAGATGTTGGCCAAAAGGCCTTGGGTTATGTGTTACAAAATCAACATATGGGGCAGGTATTCTGGCAACAGTTAAACCAACAATGTGCCGGACAGATCACCATGATTGATCAGTCCAAAGTGCTGGAACTGGACAATGCTATAAAGGACAGCCGTTTGCTGTATGAGCGCCAAGGCACCACCGGTAGTGAACAAGTTGAGATTACGTGTCAGCTCATTGTAATGGCTGATGGTGGTCGCTCTAACTTGCGTGAAGATTTAGGTATGTTCAATTATCAACAAAGTTATGAGCAGGTGGCCTTGGTTGTCAATGTGGTATTGGATAAGCCCCACAATGGCTTGGCTTGTGAGCGGTTCACGGCCCATGGCCCGATGGCGGTATTACCCTTGTTAACTGCCGACGAACAGCATCGGGCGGCCATTGTTTGGACACAGCCTAATCAGCGTGCGGAAGAACTTGCGGCCATGGACGATGATACCCTTTTGACTGAGCTACAGAATCAAATTGGTTATCCCATGGGAGAGTTTCGTGCACTTGGCCAGCGGCAGATATATCCATTGACATTGAGTGTTGCTAACGAACAGGCCCGTCAAGGTCTGGCGGTGATTGGCAATGCCGCCCATACTTTGCACCCTATTGCTGGACAAGGTTTTAATTTGGCGTTGCGCGGTGTTTTTGCTTTGGCAGAACAGGTGCATAAAGCTTGCCGTGCTCAAGCTTCTATTGGCAGTCTTGCTTATCTACAGGCCTTTGTCGACGCCAGTGCTGGTGATCAACAACGCACGGTTGGGGCGAGTGATCAGATCATGAAATTGTTTTCTAGTGGAGACAAAACATTGATGATTGGGCGGCAGTTGGGTTTATTGGCAATGCAAAAAATGCCACTAGCCAAGACCTTGTTTGCTCGTTCAGCAATGGGTCTAGATCGTCCATTAGCGGATGTGTTGCCGCTCACTGGAGGCCGTCATGACTGAGTCTGTAACAAAGGTGAGTCACTTTCCTGTGGTCATAGTCGGCGCTGGTATGGTGGGCGCCGCGTTAGCCTGTGCTTTGCAGGATGAGAACATAGATTGTTTGGTCTTAGAGGCCGCGCAACTCAATACCAATGCCAGTTGGCCTGCAGATGATGTGGACCCAAGGGTATCCGCCTTGAGTTTGGCCTCTCAGAATTTGCTTAACCATATTGGTGCTTGGTCACGTATAGAATCCATGGGGCGTTTACAGCCCTATCAAAACATGTATGTGTGGGATGGTTGCGGTACGGGGCATATCGAGTTCAAAGCCAGTGAACAACACCTACCTAATCTGGGTCATATTCTAGAAAACAAAACCATCACCGCTGCTCTGCATCAAGAGCTTAAGCAGCGTGGCATTGAAGTTTGGTCAGAAGTTGTATTACAAGATATGAGCCCTAAAACAGATCAAACTCGCCAGTTGTATCTTGCTGATGGTCGAGTGATCAGTGCTGATCTGGTGGTTGGTGCCGATGGTGCTAATTCTAAAGTGCGCCAATTATCTGGTTTGCCAACTAGAGAATGGGATTACCCCCATCATGCCTTGGTAACCCGTGTCGCCTTAGCTCAAGGGCATGCTAATACGGCGTGGCAGCGTTTTACTGAAAATGGGATCTTAGCTTTTTTGCCGTTGCAATCGCCTGCTAATTCATCTGCAGCTAGTCACTGCTCGATTGTTTGGTCTTTGCCGGCACTGCCGGCACAAGCTATGCAGGCACTGTCAGAAGCCGATTTTTGCGCTGCTTTGAGCAAAGCTTTTGAAGGGCGCTTGGGTCAGGTGCTGGCCACCGATAAGCGTCATGTGATTCCCTTACGCCAGCGTCATGCCAAACAATATATCCAACCGGGTTTGGTCTTAGTGGGAGACGCGGCCCATACTATTCACCCATTGGCAGGGCAGGGTGTGAACCTTGGTTTCTTGGATGTAGCCGCGCTAGTACAAACCTTGGCCTCAGCTAAGGCCTCAAACTATGATTTGGGAGACATGACCCTGCTGACTCAACACCAACAGCGTCGTCGCACAGACAACTTGCGTATGATGGCGTTGATGGAGAGTTTTGCGCGTTTATTTGGCAACCAGCACCCATTATTGAGCTTGTTACGCAACCAAGCCATGCACACTATGCAGAGCTTGGCACCTATCAAGCAGCACTTGGCGCAAGAGGCTTTGGGGGTGGGGAAGCACCTGCCGCCTTTGGCCCAAGATGTGAGCCGAATATAAACACCAAGATGGGTTTCATTAATCTATTGTTGTGCACCACAATCACTAATAATTGCCTAAACAAAATCACAGGAACTGATCATGAGTGATATCCCAACTGAACTAAAATATGTGACTAGCCACGAGTGGGTTCGCGACGAAGGCGATGGCACGGTGACCATTGGCATCACTGATTTTGCTCAACAGCAACAGGGCGACGTGGTGTTTATTGAATTGCCCACTGTTGGCAACCACTACAGTGTTGAAGATGAGTTTGGTGTGATTGAATCTGTGAAGGCAGGCGCAGACTTGTTCGCACCTTTAACCGGTGAGGTGATAGCGATGAATGCTGAACGAAAAGAGGATCCAGAAATGGTCAATAGCCTGCCATATGAGGCTTGGATTTGTCGTATGCGGCCAGTGGGTGCTGGCGCAATGGATGCTTTGTTGGACGCCGTAGGCTACGCTGAAGTCTGTGCCGAATAAGCGTTACTTACTTAAACCCTCTCTTTTATATTTCATAAGTGGAAACCATAATGGCTCATCTTATTCTAAAACCTAAAGCCGACCGCCGTTTGCGCAACGGTCACTTATGGATATACAGCAACGAAGTGGATGTTGCCAAAACCCCCTTGGCGCAGTTTATGTTGGGTCAACAAGTTGATGTGCTCGACCACAAGGGCAAGCCTCTGGGTACAGCTATGGTTAATCCACAACAGTTGATTTGTGGGCGCTTGGTTAATCGCCGTGCTGGTGCGCCCCTAACGCAAGCGGACTTGGTTATCAGGTTGCAATGCGCTTTGCGTGTCCGCGAGAGCTTGTTTGCTGCCCATTGTTATCGCTGGGTATATGGTGATAGTGATGGTTTGCCAGGACTTGTTATTGACCGGTTTGGTGATACCGTGGTGGTGCAGGTGTCTTTGGCCGGTATGGAAATATTATTAGAACCCTTAATAGATGCTATTAATGAGGTGCAGCCTGGGCTCAATATTTTGTTGAAAAATGATGGCAAGATGCGCCAAATTGAGGGTCTGGAAGAGTATGTACGCACGGTACAAGGGGAGGTACCTAAGCTGGTGCCATTGCAGGAAAATGGCGTGCAATTTGTGGCGCCCGTATGGCATGGACAAAAGACAGGCTGGTTTTATGATCACCGTTTGAATCGTGCCCGTGTGCAAGCCTTAAGCGCCGGCAAAAGAGTCTTGGATCTGTTCAGCTATGTCGGCGGTTGGGGTATTCAGGCCGGGGTTGCTGGTGCCAGTGAAGTGGTGTGCGTAGACGCCTCTGCTTCAGCTTTGGAGTTAGTGCACCAACAAGCTAAGCTAAACGATATTGCCGCCCGAGTGCGTACTATTAAAGGTGATGCATTTGCGGCCTTAAAGCAACTCAATGAAGATGGTGAGCGTTTTGATGTGGTGATTCTGGACCCTCCAGCGTTTATTAGTCGCCGTAAAGACATTAAAACCGGTGAGTTGGCTTATCAGCGTGCTAATCAGTTGGCAATGCGCCTAGTTGCAAACACGGGTTACCTAGTATCGGCTTCTTGCTCCATGCATCTTGAACGCAAGCGATTGGTGGATGTGGTGAATGATGCCTGTCGTAAAAATGGTCGCCATGGACAAATTCTGGAGCACGGTGGTCAAGGTGGCGATCACCCTGTTCACCCAGCGATACCAGAAACAGAATACCTAAAATCAATTATAGTCGGGGTCAACCCGGGCTTTTAAGTGTTTTTTAGCGACTTTAATCAAGGCGTTTGCGCTTTGCATTCGCTATTATCCGCGCTCAGTCATTAGTTATTACAAGTTATTACTGGAGCTTTATGAGTCGTCACCCTCAGGTAAGTAGTCAGCGCCGAGAATACAGCCACGGTACGCTTACACAGGCGCAGCTTTTGCCTTGTCCTATAGCGCAATTTGAGAGCTGGTTACAGCAGGCTAATGATGCTCAACTACAGGATGCTACCGCCATGACCGTGGCGACCGTAGACGCCATAGGCAGACCATTTCAGCGGATGGTATTGTTGAAGGCTGTGGATGAAAAGGGATTTGTATTTTTTACCAATCTGGGTAGTCGCAAAGCACAACAAATACAGCACAATGCCAATGTGAGCCTGCATTTTGCTTGGTTGCCCCATGACCGTCAGGTGATTATCAATGGTCGGGCCAAAGCCTTAGGCAAAGCTGAAAACGTGGCCTATTTTCTTTCGCGCCCTAAGGCGAGTCAGTTGGCTGCCATGGCTTCCCGCCAAAGTCGCCCCATTAGTGCCAGGCGCGTACTCGAAGAGAAATACCTCGAGTTAAAGCAAAAGTTTGCTCAAGGTGGTATAGAGGCGCCCAGTTTTTGGGGAGGCTTTCGTATTGAGCCGGAGCAAATTGAATTCTGGCAAGGTGGCGAGCACCGCCTCCACGACCGTTTTATTTATCAGCGCGCAGAGCCAACACAGAACTGGTCCATAGCGCGTTATGCCCCATAGCGCCGAGGATGATTTGCTTAGCGTAAAGTGATGATTGGCCAGCCTGCGTCTAGGGCGTGGGCGCGTAACTTGTCGTCTGGGTCCACAGCGATGGGCTCGTCAACGACATCCAGTAAGGGGATGTCATTGAATGAGTCACTGTAAAAACAGGCTCCCGCTAAATCATAGTGGGTGTTTTCCAACCATGCCTTGAGCTTACTGATTTTACCTTCCTGAAGACAAGGCGTGCCGGTAATTTTACCTGTATATTGGCCGTTAATCTTCTCAGCGGTAGTGGCAATTAATGTATCAACGCCCAAATACTGGGCGATGGGATAGGTGATAAAATCATTGGTGGCGGTGATGATGATGATTTTATCACCAGCTGCCTGATGGTTTTGCAATAAAGTGCGACCCTTAGCCAAAACCATAGGTATAACGTGTTGTTGCATAAACTGGTCATGAAATGCCAGTAATTGTTGGTCGTTGTATTGGGTTAAGGGCTTGAGGGCAAAGGCGCCATAGGCATGCATGTCCAGGCAGCCGTTTTGGTAATCTTGGTAAAATTTGTCGTTTTGGGCCGTGAAGTATTCACTGTCTACTAGCTTGTTGGCCACCATAAATTCCCCCCAGCTATGATCACTGTCACCGGCTAGCAGAGTATTGTCCAAATCAAATAGGGCAAGTCGAGTCATGGCAAGGGCTCTCTATTGTCGAAGCTATGTAATTGAATTGTAAAACTTATCTTATTCTACTATAGAAGTTGTTGTTGGTGCTGGTTTTGTGGAACAATGGGGCATTAGAATTTTGTTGGTGAAAAACCGTGATAGATAAAGATGGTTTTCGCCCTAACGTCGGTATTATTCTAGCTAACTCCGTGGGCCAGGTGTTGTGGGCCAAACGAGTGGGCTGGGATGCTTGGCAGTTTCCTCAAGGTGGCATTGATGCCAATGAAACGCCAGAGCAAGCGTTGTTTAGGGAGTTGAAAGAAGAAATAGGATTAGATCCTCATCATGTGGAAGTGCTAGCCTGCACCCGTGGTTGGTTGCGCTATCGCTTGCCTAAACGCATGATTCGCCATGGTTCTCGCCCGGTATGCATTGGACAAAAACAAAAGTGGTTTTTGTTAAAGATGTTAGCACCGGACTCCGCTGTGCAATGTATGGCCGGCGATAAACCCGAGTTTGATAATTGGGAATGGGTTAGTTATTGGTACCCTGTGGGGCAGGTTGTGTCATTTAAGCGAGAGGTTTATCGACGGGCCATGAAGGAATTGTGCCACCGCCACTCTCGGTTAGTATTCCATGGACATAACCATCACCTGCAGCTAACGGATGACTGAGGGTTTTTATGCTGACAAGTATTAAAAAAATCACCCAAAAGGTGGCTGCTGCCGAAAGTCTGCAAGCCGCTCTTGACCTTGTGGTGGACAACGTAAAGCGTGCTATGCGCACAGACGTTTGTTCTATTTATCTGCACTTTCCGAGCACAGATAACTTCGTGTTAATGGCAAGCAACGGCCTAGCAAAGAATTTTATCAGTAATCTGTCTATTCCCAGCCGTCGTGGTTTGATCGGTCATGTGGCATCCCGCTCTGAACCATTTCGTACCAATGAAGCCTCACAGCACCCTAGTTTTTATCATGTAGAGGGCATTGGTGAAGAGCCTTTTAACGCCTTTCTCGGAGTGCCCATTGTACACCACCGTATTGTACTGGGTGTGTTGGTTGTTCAACATGGCGATAGTCGCCAATATACCGATGAGGAAGAAGCGTTATTAGTCACCTTGTCGGCGCAACTGGCCGGTTTCATTGCTCATGCTGAAGCCACAGGTGGTGGTTTACGGGCTGATGTATTGGCCGATGAACAGTCTACTGATATCAATTATGTTGGCGTTTGTGGTTCAGGTGGTGTGGCGATAGCGCAGGTGGCTGTGATTGCACCTCCTGCAGATTTGAAAAAGGTACCCGATCGTACTTGTGATGATGTTGAGGCCGAAATCGAGTCTTTCCAAATTGCTTTGCAAGCTGTACGGCGTAAAATCAAGATAGTTAGCCGAACTTTGGCGCGTAGTCTTAAAGACCAAGAACATGAGCTGTTTGAGGTCTATATGCGGATGTTGGATGATAATGCCTTAGCTGGAGAGATTATTGCTAGAATTCGCCAAGGGCATTGGGCTCAGGGCGCTTTGCGTCATGTAGTGCGGCAGCATATCCAAGCCTTTGAAATGATGGATGATCCCTATTTGAGAGAACGGGCGACAGATATTCGAGACCTGGGGCGTCGGGTATTGGCAGAGCTGCAACAGACGCATACCCAAACGCGGCATTTTAGCGATTCCACGGTGCTAGTTGCTGAAGAGGTCACCGCCACCATGTTAGCAGAGGTGCCAACCGACAAGCTAAAAGCAATTGTCTCTACCCAGGGCTCAAACAACTCCCACGCTGCCATTTTGGCGCGTTCCATGGGTATTCCCACGGTCATGGGGGCGGTCGATTTTCCCTATACTCGCATGGAAGGTCGCGAGATCATTATCGATGGCTATACGGGCAGTATTTACGTTAACCCCAGTGCTGAACTTTATCATCACTATCAGCAAGTGATTGTTGAAGAAACCAATTTCTCCAAAGAATTGGAAGTGCTCAAGGACCTGCCAGCACAAACTAAAGATGGCTATGATTTGCCACTGATGGTTAATACCAGCCTGCCTATTGATGTTAGCCGTGCCTTGGATCGAGGGGCAGAGGGTGTTGGCTTATTTCGTACTGAAGTACCTTTCATGATTAAGGAGCACTTCCCATCAGAACAAGAACAGGTGGACTGTTACCGCACGCAATTACAGGGTTTTGCCCCACGTCCAGTGACTATGCGCACGTTGGATATTGGTGGCGATAAGTCGCTACCTTATTTTCCAATAGTTGAAGACAACCCCTTTTTGGGCTGGCGGGGTATTCGCGTCACCTTGGATCACCCGGAAATATTTTTGGTACAGATTCGGGCTATGCTCAAGGCTAGCCAGGGCCTCGACAATCTGCAAATTCTATTGCCCATGATCACTCACGTTAGTGAAGTTGATGAGGCGCTTATTCTTATTGAACAGGCTTACCGCGAGCTAATTGAAGAGGGGTGTCTGGTTAAGATGCCACCGGTGGGTGTGATGATTGAAGTGCCGGCTGCTGTGTATCAAGCAGAGCACTTGGCGACCAAAGTGGACTTTATTTCCGTGGGCAGCAATGACCTTACCCAGTATTTGTTAGCGGTCGATCGCGATAACCCGCAAGTGGCAGACCTTTATCATGCTCTGCACCCTGCTGTATTAAAGGCTTTGCAGCAGATCGTAGATGCCGGCAAGGCGGCTGATATCCCCGTTAGCTTGTGTGGAGAGCTGGCTAGTGATCCTGCCGGGGCTTTGCTATTAATGGCTATGGGTTATGACACCTTGTCCATGAACGCGGCGGGCCTACCAAGAGTGAAGTCGGTGATACGAAACTTCTCTTTAGTGCAGGCACAATCCATGTTGCAACAAGTCTTGTTGCAGACCAGCTCGACTCAGGTCGAAGCGTTGGTAAAAGAAAATATGGAGGCGGCAGGCCTTAACCGTATGCACTCTCAGGTGGTTAAGTTAAAAGAAAAGTCCTGATCGGGGCTGTCGGCAACATCAAAGTCCCGCTCACATATATGTAACTGTCCCTGCTGGTTTTGCCATATGCTAATACAGGTACGGGTGCCGTAATCCATGTCCGGCGCATCAATGAAACAAGACGATAATTGGCGTTCCCAATTAATAGCAATACCCGTATCAGGCAGTAGGTGATCGTCTGCCAACTGATCATTGGCCATAATCTCTTGTAGGTGTTGATGTTGTACTTGCGGCTTTAGCAGTAGGTCTTTCATACTAGCTTTAACCTGATTGACCTTGGGCCAGTTGCTATCCAATAGCGCATTGCTCAGGCCATAAACGCCAGGCGCTAATGCTTGTGGCGGGCGATTGCAGCGATTGCTGTAATACACTAAGTTTAGCCCATCCCAGAGTAATAGATTAAAGCCCGCAAATAACTGTTCACTTAGCTGCTCGGCAAACGCTTTTGCGCTGTTTGATTGTTCAATAAAATCTGTGCAAATGCGTCCCCGAGACGGCCCAACATGCGGAGCTGCCTTGCCATCACGGTAATTGGTGATGGCCGCCCAACGACCATCACGACCAATGGCGAACCAGGTGCCGCCGGCTTGCAAATCTTTGCCAGCGAACATATTAGTTTTGGGCCACTGGTGCATGCGCTGGGTGGGGCGCTGGCGAAATTCGTCGCGGTTTGCCGCTAATAACAGGGGGTAATGGGGGTGGGTTTGATGGGCAACGACAATCAGGCACATGACACTATTTGGCTTTACGGAATAGTAAATAAAGGCCTAGGGCAATCATGGGTAGGGATAGCAACTGGCCTTGTGTCATCCAGTTAAAAGCTACAAAATCCAAGTGGACATCCGGTTGACGGGCAAATTCCACTACAAATCGCTGGGCACCATAACCGAGCAAGAAGAGGCCAGAGACTTGCAGGCTAGCCCGCGGCTTGCCAGCATATGCCCACACTACAATGAATAATAGTAAGCCTTCCAAGGCAAATTGGTATAGCTGTGATGGGTGCCGGGCTAATTGATCAACATGGGGAAATACCATGCCCCAAGGTAAGTCAGTTGGGCGTCCCCATAGTTCCCCACCAATAAAATTGCCCAAGCGACCGGCGCCCAAACCGATAGGCACGATCGGGGCAACAAAGTCCATAACCGCGGCAAAACTACGTTCTTGTTTGCGAGCGATGAGCAATACCGCCAGAATGACGCCCAGCAGGCCGCCATGAAACGACATGCCACCTTCCCAGATACGTAAAATCATACTTGGGTCTTGTAAAAATGCCGACCATTGATAAAACAGTATGTAACCTAGACGACCTCCAAGTACCACGCCCATAGCACCGTAAAAAATGATGTCGCTGACCTGTTCTTTGTTAAAACCTGCGACCGGTGCGCGGCGCATGGCCAACCACCATGCTGATGCAAAGGCTAGCATATACATGATGCCATACCAGTGGATGCTGATAGGCCCTAATTGCAAGGCCACGGGATCAATGTTGGGGTAGGTCAGCATAATGTAATCTCTTGCTAGCGTTTATTGTAACGGTGGATTGGTTTCATAAAAACACACTTGCTAACATACGCAGGCCAGCCAGTAAGAGTAGCAGGGCAAACATTTTCTGTAGCTTCTTAGCCGGCAACCGGTGTGCAATCTTAGCGCCATAATTGGCGGCAAAAGCGCTGGTGGCGACAATGCCTACTAGGGCTGGTAGGTAAATGTAACCTAAAGAGTAGTCAGGTAGTAGGGGGTGACCCCAACCCACCAACATATTGGTGATGGCTCCCGCTAAGCCAATGGCTAAGCCACAGGCGGCGGCTGTAGCCACAGCTTGTTGCATAATAATGCCACGGTTCACCAGCCATGACACGAGCAGATTGCCGCCGCCAATGCCAAAAATGGCAGAGGCCCAGCCAATAACAGTGCCGGTAATGGCTAGACCCCGGGTGCCGGGTAATTGTTTTTGTGGTGGGCGCTGAGTAAGCCATATCATTTTGGCGCTTAAATATAATGCAAAGGCACCGAATAGGCCTTGCAATACTTCTCCCGGTGCGGCCACGGCTGTGTTAACGCCGATGTAAGAGCCAAGCAACATGCCAAGGGCGATGGGTTTGACTAGGTGCCATGAAATCGCTCCTTTCTTTTGGTGGGTGCGAATGGCGCTGGTGGCGGTAAACACGATGTTGGCTAGAGAGGTGGCAATGGCCATGTGCATAAGTATATCGGGATTGATGCCTTGCAGGCTAAAGGCAAATACCAAGACAGGCACCACAATGATGCCGCCGCCAATACCAAATAGACCTGCTAAAAGGCCAGAAAAAGCGCCGAGAGCCAGGTACATTGCAAATAACATTAGTTGGCTGCTCGATCTAGCACGAGATAGCTAAAGTCAAATGGGTTGGGCTCTTCTGCGGCAATATCTTGACGAGCGACTTCTTGCCAATCATCGATTGATAACTCGGGGAAAAATGCGTCACCTTCCACATGGCGGTGAACCCGAGTAAGATAAACGCGGTCGGCGATGGCTAGTGCTTGTTGGTATATCTGGGCACCACCAATAACCATGATTTCTTCACCACCATTGATCAGAACAATACTTTCAGCCAAAGCAATAGCGCCCTCAAGGCTAGCCACTACCTTAATTCCCTCAGCTTGATAATTGGCATTGCGAGTGATAACAATGTTATCTCTTCCAGGCAAGGGTTTACCAATAGATTCAAAGGTTTTACGACCCATAATGACAGGCTTGGCCATGGTGATGGTTTTAAAGTACTTTAAATCACCAGGTAGGTACCAGGGCAGTTGGTTGTTCTTGCCAATTACGTTGTTGGCGGAAGCGGCGACAATGAGAGCTAATGACATGAGCAGGTATCTATTTTATGTTGGCGTACTAGTTTTACATTCTACTAGGCATGTATTAGAACGGCTAGCTCTGCTAACATATCGTTGAAATGTTTTTTAACAAATATCGTGGTTTTAATGAAACAATATCTCGACTTATGTCAGCGCATTATCGACGAAGGTGTGTGGCTAGAAAATGAACGCACGGGCAAACGTTGTCTAACGGTCATTAATGTTGACTTGACCTACGATGTAGGGGCGGGCGAATTTCCCTTGGCCACTACTCGCAAGAGCTATTATAAGTCGGCAATTGCTGAATTGCTGGGTTATATTCGTGGCTATGACAATGCCGCTGATTTTCGGGCTTTGGGTACCAAAACTTGGGACGCCAATGCCAATGAAAATGCTGCTTGGTTAAATAATCCCTATCGCAAGGGTGAAGATGACTGTGGCTTTATCTATGGCAAGATTGGCCGCCAATTTCCCAAACCTGACGGTGGTAGTATTGATTTACTGCGCAAAATCTATGAAGACCTAAAAGCCGGTCGTGATGACCGTGGTGAAATCTACACCTTTTACCACCCTGGTGCTTTTCATATGGGCTGCTTGCGACCTTGTATGCATAGTCATCACTTTTCCTTGTTGGGTGATACCCTTTATTTGAATAGTACGCAACGTAGCTGTGATGTGCCCTTGGGGTTAAATTTTAATATGGTACAGGTGTATTTCTTTCTTGCTATTATGGCTCAAATTACCGGCCACAAAGCGGGTAAGGCGTATCACAAAATTGTGAATGCGCATATTTACGAAGATCAACTGCCACTGATGCGTGATGTGCAACTAAAACGTCAACCTTTGCCACTGCCGACACTCAATATCAACCCTGCAATTAAAACCTTGGAAGATTTAGAGACGTGGGTAACAACGGCAGATTTTGAAGTTGAAGACTATCAGAGCCACGAAGCCATAGCTTATCCTTTTTCGGTGTAAGTGCTGGCTACCGTAAGCAAACTATTACTACTAATACGAAATTCAAGCCGATAGCTAAATTCCTAGGTTGATTCCACTTTTGGTATGGCCGTGGATAATCAGCAAAAGAGAAGCAAAAACATGAAAGCTTTAGTAAAAACACATGCTCAAGAAGGGCTTTGGTTAGAAGACGTACCAATGCCCACCATTGCTGGTAATGACGTTTTAATCAAAATCCACAAAACAGCGATCTGTGGCACCGACGTGCATATCTACAACTGGGATGCTTGGGCCCAAAAGACTATTCCCTTAAATATGACAGTGGGTCATGAATTTGCAGGTGAAATTGTCGAAATTGGTGCCAATGTGAGTGGTCTGCAGGTTGGTGATATCGTTTCTGGCGAGGGTCATGTTGTTTGTGAACGTTGCCGCAATTGTTTGGCAGGCCGCCGTCACTTGTGCCCTAATACGGTGGGTGTGGGAGTGAATCGCACTGGCGCCTTTGCAGAATATTTGGCCATCCCTGCCAGTAACGTGTTTCGGCCCAATATCTATATTCCTACTGATTTGTTAAGTATCTTTGATCCCTATGGCAATGCGGTGCATACGGCGCTGTCTTTTAATATGGTAGGCGAAGATGTCATTATTACGGGGGCCGGGCCTATTGGCATTATGGCCGCCATGATCGCTGGGCATTGTGGTGCTCGTAATATCATCCTCACTGATGTTAATGAATATCGACTGGATTTGGCTAAGCGAGTCGTACCACGGGTACAACCTATTAATGTTGCCAAGCAGGCCATTACTCGTGAATTTATGGCTAGTTTGGGTATCTTAGAAGGTTTTGACGTGTGTTTAGAAATGTCAGGATCCCCTGTCGCTTTCAAAGATGTGCTGAATAAAATGATTAACGGTGGCAGTATTGCACTGTTAGGTATTCTGCCCGATGATACCGCCATACCTTGGACCGATGTGGTTTTCAAAGGCCTGAATATTAAGGGTATCTACGGCCGTGAAATGTATGAATCTTGGTATAAGATGGTCATGATGGTTCAAAGTGGCCTGCCAGTAGAGCGTATCATCACCCACCGTTTCCACTACACAGACTTTCAGCAGGGCTTTGATGTCATGCGTTCAGGTATGTCTGGCAAGGTAATTTTGGACTGGAAAGACTAATATGAGTTATGAAACTGCAAAGCAAAGCTTGGCCCAAGAAATTGCGGCAATCAAATCCGCCGGGTTATGGAAACAAGAGCGTATTATCGCTTCTGATCAGAGTAATGACATCACACTAGCTGATGGCTCAGAGGTGATCAATATGTGCGCCAACAATTACCTTGGATTGGCCAATAATGCGGACGTCATGGAGGCAGCCCGTGACAGTATGCAGAAGTGGGGCTTTGGCTTGGCTTCCGTGCGTTTCATTTGTGGTACGCAAAGTATTCACAAGACTCTAGAAGCCAAGATGAGTGAATTCTTATCCACCCAAGACACCATCTTGTATGCCGCTTGCTTTGATGCCAACACAGGACTTTTTGAAACCCTATTGGGGCCTGAAGACGCGGTGATCTCTGATGAACTTAATCATGCGTCCATCATTGACGGTGTGCGCTTGTGTAAGGCTGCGCGCTATCGTTACAAAAATAATGATATGCAAGATTTGGAGGCTCAGCTCAAGCAAGCCAAAGCCGCCGGCGCTCGACGTATATTGATTACCACAGACGGGGTCTTCTCCATGGACGGCACCTTGGCCCAACTGGATGTGATTTGTGACCTGGCCGATCGCTATGGCGCCATGGTGCACCATGATGACTGCCATGCTGTTGGCTTCATGGGCGCAACAGGTCGGGGTATGCATGAGCATTGTGGGGTCATGGATAGAGTAGATATTATTACTGGTACCTTCGGTAAAGCCTTGGGCGGTGGTTCAGGTGGTTACACAGCAGGGCGCCAAGAAATTATTGACCTGTTGCGCCAGCGTTCACGCCCGTACCTATTTTCAAATACCGTGGCGCCTGTCATTTGTGCCGCCTCTTTGAAGGTACTTGAACTTATTCAAGACAGCACTGAACTGCGTGACCGTCTGCATGACAATACCCAATATTTTCGTGGGCAAATGCAGGCTGCTGGATTTGCCGTGCCCAAAGGTGAACATGCTATTGTTCCTGTCATGTTGGGTGATGCCGTTTTGGCACAGAATATGTCCCAGCGTTTATTGGACTTGGGGGTTTATGCTATCGGCTTTTTCTACCCGGTAGTGCCTAAGGGTAAGGCGCGCATTCGGGTGCAAATATCAGCGGCTCATAGCCGCAAGGACCTTGATCGGGCCGTGGCTGCCTTTACGCAAGCGCAAGCAGAACTAGCTTGATGGTATGTCGGTAAGTGCTTAATTTGGGGCTGATTTAAACACTCCCAGACTGGGTCCGGGAGTGCGCTCAATTGCCTTAATCCAGCTTGGAGATATCGCGTACGGCGCCCTTGTCAGCAGCAGTAGCCATTTTGCCATATGCTTTCAGAGCATTGGACACTTTGCGTGGGCGCGCTTGTGCAGGTTGCCAGCCCGCCTTACCTTTGGCGTCCATGGCCGCGCGGCGGCTGCTCAGCTCAGCCTCGGATACCAGTACGTCAATGCTGCGGTTTGGAATGTCGATACGAATTCGGTCACCTTCTTGGACCAAGCCGATATTGCCACCACCAGCGGCTTCGGGTGATACGTGGCCAATAGATAGGCCAGACGTGCCACCAGAGAAACGGCCATCCGTGAGCAGGGCACATTCTTTGCCTAGACCCTTGGACTTGAGGTAACTGGTTGGATACAGCATTTCCTGCATCCCAGGGCCGCCACTTGGGCCTTCATAGCGGATCACCACCACGTCACCAGATTTCACCTGATCACTGAGGATGTGTTCTACGGCTTCATCTTGGCTTTCACAGATGTGGGCTGGGCCTTCAAATACCCAGATACTTTCATCAACGCCAGAAGTTTTGACAACACAGCCGTCGTGGGCAAGATTGCCCTTGAGAACCGCTAGTCCCCCCTCTAAAGAGTAGGCATTTTCTAGGTTGCGGATACAGCCCTTGGCACGGTCATCATCAAGGCTAGGCCAGCGGGTTGCTTGGCTAAAGGCGGTTTGCGTGGGAATGCCAGCAGGGCCAGCTTGGTAAAATTTAGCGACGGCTTGATCTGTACTGACTACGACGTCCCATTTGGCCAGTGCGTCTGCCATGGTGGCACTATGCACAGTAGGTTGATTGGCATGCAACAATCCGGCCCGATTTAATTCGGCCAAGATACCCATGACACCCCCGGCGCGGTGTACATCTTCCATATGATACAAAGGTGTATTGGGCGCCACTTTGCACAATTGTGGCACCTGGCGTGATAAGGCGTCGATATTGGACATGTCAAAGTCAATCTCACCTTCTTGGGCCGCTGCTAGGAGATGCAGTATGGTGTTGGTTGAACCGCCCATGGCGATATCCAGACTCATGGCGTTTTCGAAGGCATTGAAGTTGGCAATGTTACGGGGCAGTAGGGCCGCTTCGTCATTCTCATAGTATCGCTTGGTAATATCAACAATCATTCGGCCAGCATTCAAGAACAGCTCTTCGCGGTCTGCGTGGGTGGCAAGCAATGAGCCATTGCCAGGTAGCGATAAACCTAAGGCTTCGGTCAGGCAATTCATGGAGTTGGCGGTAAACATGCCAGAACAGGAGCCACAGGTTGGGCAAGCTGAACGCTCGTATTCTTCGACCTTGGCATCGTCGGCATCTGGATCAGCGGCAATGACCATGGCATCAACCAGATCAAGTTTGCTATCACCAAGTTTGGTTTTGCCCGCTTCCATAGGGCCACCAGAAACAAAAACCACAGGAATGTTGAGACGCATGGCGGCCATAAGCATGCCTGGGGTGATCTTGTCACAGTTAGAGATACAGACCATAGCATCAGCACAGTGGGCGTTAACCATGTATTCTACTGAGTCGGCAATGATGTCCCGAGATGGCAGTGAATACAGCATGCCGTCATGTCCCATGGCGATGCCATCATCAACGGCAATGGTATTGAACTCTTTTGCTACGCCGCCCGCTTTTTCGATTTCTCGTGCCACCAACTGCCCCATATCTTTGAGGTGCACATGGCCGGGCACAAATTGGGTAAACGAGTTACAAACGGCAATAATCGGCTTTTGAAAATCTTCGTCGGTCATGCCAGTGGCGCGCCATAAAGAACGTGCGCCGGCCATGTTGCGGCCAGCAGTGGAAGTTTTTGAACGATATTGAGGCATGATTATATTCTACAGTTAAATGGTTATTTTCATTTCTGACTAAGGCAGAAACTTGCTAAATACTTTTGAGTTGCGTTGGAAGTTATACAACTGCTGTTTGGCTGCAGGCAAAGTTTCCAAGGAGGTAGGTTGAAAACCATTTTCCATAAACCAATGGGCTGTTGCCGTGGTGAGCACAAACAATTGGTTTAAGCCGTTAGCATGGGCTTGTTGTTCAAGATGGCGCAGCAGGTCGGCGCCACGGTTACCACCTTGGTAGGCTGGGTTGATAGCCACACAAGCCAATTCAGCTTGATGGGCTTCAATAAATGGATACAGGGCGGCGCAGCCAATAATGGCGCCATCCATTTCAATAACGCTGAAATAGTGAATTTCAGCTTCCAGTAATTCTCGTGAGCGCCGCACTAAAATGCCGTCTTGTTCAAGGGGGCGAATTAGCTCTAGGATGCCGACAACATCATCAATAGTTGCCGTGCGGATTTGCTCGTAACTTTCTTTGATGAGCATCGTGCCAGAACCATCGCGGCTAAATAATTCACTGAGTAAAGCGCCATTGATCTGGTAGCTCAGTAGGTGAGCGCGTTTGACGCCAGCTTCACAGGCTTTGCTCAACACATCCAAATGCACTGACAAATTGCTCCACTGCTGTGCTTGATTTTGGTGCTGTTGCACCAGCCTGCTAGCGGCCTTGGCCAGTAGTTCAGTGACGCGTTCACCTTTGGAGTTGGTGATGCCATTATCAGCACCAAATACAATCAACTTGTCAGCTTTCAGACTGGCGGCGACTTGGCCGGCGACCCGTTCAGCGGCTAGGTTGAAGATTTCCCCCGTTGGTGAATAACCGAGACACGAAATGAGTACCAGGTTGCCTAGGTCAAGTTGGGCGTCAATGGCCTTGGCATCAACGCGGCGCACCTCACCTGTGTGGGCATAGTCAATACCGTGTTTGATGCCTATGGGCTGAGCAGTAATAAAGTTGCCCCGTACTGTGCGAATGCGAGAACCTTGCATTGGTGAGTTGGCAAGGCCCATGGACAAGCGCGCTTCTAGCTTGGCGCTTTGCTGACCTACCACAGAGGCCACTAGTGGCATTTGCTCCGGTGTGGTAATGCGTAAGCCTTGTTCAAACTGAGTGGTTAGGCCCGCCGCTTGCTGGTGTTGATCAATCTGCGGGCGACTACCGTGCACCAATACCAGCTTAACACCTAAGCTACTAAGTAGGTTGAGATCATGGATTAGATGATTAATATTTTCATGATCGATAGCTTCTCCACAAACGTAGACCACAAACGTACGACCACGGTGTGCATTGATATAGGGTGCAGAGTGGCGGAACCAGTTGACATAATCCTGGCTGGTTTGAGTCACGATGGAATCCTTTGTTAAAAACGATCTTGATAGTCTATGATTTTAACCGTAAATAACATTATTTGAAACCTCAATAGCCCTCCTAATATCAGCGATACTGGGGCTTGTTAATGTATGGGAAAATGAGTTAATGAGAACATTTCCGGTATTCCCTAGGCATAGTTGATGTAAATGGCTCTTTTGGCGTACTTGATGGATTTACTTGCGCTGGGTCAGTTGCTGATGAGATTGCCGGTAAGGCAATTAATTACCCAGTCTTAATTCCTTTGGGGCCTGTGCTTTATGTATTAATAACGGCTATAGTTCTATATGGAAATGCTGCGAAAATAGTAACATAGTGTATGGGCTGATCGAGCCAATAGGTGATGTAAGGAAGGTTGAAAATGATTTCTCCACAGGTAACAGTACCTGAAATCCTGTTAGACGAAATGCAGCGACATTGGCAGCAGCTCAGTGATCGTGTTTTGAGTGAGGATGCTCAGTGTTGGTCGCAGTGCCAGCAGCAAAAACGCGCGCTTCGTCAGGTAATAGTAGCCAGCCCTTGGTGTTTACAAAGCTGGATAGCTCAGCCCAGTCTGCTTAATTTGCCCTGGTTTAGTGAAGCCTATGATAAAACCCGTATGCGGGTGGAGTTAGCGGCGGCGCTGCATGATATTAGGGATGAAGTGCAGCTTGGTCAGGCCCTGCGGCTATTTAGGCGACGCCACCAAATACGTTTAATTTGGCGCAATACTCTGCGACTGTGTGAGTCCTCTGAATTGACTCAAGAGCTCAGCAATATGGCTGATGTATGTATCAACGAAGCTTTGCAATGGTTGTACGTGGATGCTGTTGCGCGTTGGGGAGAACCACAAGATCAACAGGGCCAAGCACAAGCAATGGTGGTGCTGGGTATGGGTAAGCAGGGTGGTGGTGAGCTCAATCTGTCATCGGATATTGACCTAATTTTTGCTTTCCCTGCGGCTGGTGAAACCCATGGCGCCCGAAAGAGTTTGGATAATCAACAATTTTTTATCCGCTTAGGCCAGCGCCTAATACAAGCGCTGGATCAGCAAACTGCGGATGGCTTTGTGTTCCGTGTTGATATGCGCCTGCGTCCATATGGCGCCAGTGGTGCCTTGGCACTAAATTTTAATGCCATGGAGCGCTATTATCAGGAACAAGGTCGTGAATGGGAACGTTATGCGTTCATTAAGGCCCGGGTGGTAGCCGGTGACCTGCAAGCCGGGGCTGACTTGCTGCAAACCTTACGGCCTTTTGTCTATCGTCGTTATTTGGACTATAGCGCCATTGAGTCCCTGCGAGGGCTTAAGCAGATGATTGCCAGCGAGGTGCGCCGACGTGGCTTGCA
>JAAERS010000058.1 GCA_024230095.1 Gammaproteobacteria bacterium
CTGCAAACAGGCGATGACTTGGCACCTGGCGTGCTGAAGATCGTCAAGGTATACGTTGCTGTTAAACGTCGTATACAGCCTGGTGATAAGATGGCTGGTCGTCATGGTAACAAGGGTGTAATTTCCGTAATTATGCCTGTTGAAGACATGCCATTTGATGAATACGGTAAGACTGTAGACATTGTTTTGAACCCTCTAGGTGTTCCCTCGCGTATGAACGTTGGACAGATCCTAGAAACCCATATGGGTATGGCTGCCAAAGGCTTGGGTGAACGTGTTGAAGAAATGCTAATGCAAGAACGCGGCAAGGCTGTGGCCGGTATTCGTAATTTCTTGGATCAGGTTTACAATGATGATAAATGCAAACGTCGCGAAGATTTGGATAGTTTCTCGGATGATGAAATCCTTGAGCTAGCCAAGAACTTGAAAGCCGGTGTGCCCTTGGCAACACCTGTATTTGACGGTGCCGAAGAAGCTGAAATCAAGCGTCTGTTAGAGCTAGGTGGTCTAGATAGCTCTGGTCAAACCTGGTTGTACGACGGCCGCACTGGTGAGCAATTCGAACGTCCTGTAACAGTAGGTTACATGTATATGTTGAAGTTGAACCACTTGGTTGACGACAAGATGCACGCTCGTTCTACAGGTTCTTACAGTCTGGTTACCCAGCAGCCGTTAGGTGGTAAAGCACAATTCGGTGGTCAGCGCTTCGGTGAAATGGAAGTGTGGGCCTTGGAAGCATACGGTGCAGCATATACCTTGCAGGAAATGCTAACTGTGAAATCTGATGACGTGAATGGCCGAACCAAGATGTACAAGAATATCGTGGATGGCGACCATCGTATGGAACCTGGTATGCCAGAATCCTTCAATGTATTGATTAAAGAGATTCGTTCTTTGGGTATCGATATTGAGTTGGAAACCGACTAAGGTTAATTGGAGAAGGCAATGAAAGATTTATTGAAATTATTGAAGGCACAAGGCCACACGGACGAATTTGACACTATCCGTATTGGTCTGGCTTCTCCCGAAATGATCCGTTCTTGGTCTTTCGGTGAGGTAAAAAAGCCTGAAACCATTAACTATCGTACCTTTAAGCCAGAGCGTGAAGGCCTTTTCTGTGCCAAGATCTTTGGCCCAGTAAAAGACTACGAATGCCTGTGTGGCAAGTACAAGCGTCTAAAGCACCGCGGTGTTATCTGTGAAAAATGTGGCGTAGAAGTAGCGTTAGCCAAGGTGCGCCGTGAGCGCATGGGTCACATTGAGCTGGCCAGCCCAGTGGCTCACATTTGGTTCTTAAAGTCGCTGCCATCACGTATTGGTTTGTTGTTGGACATTACCCTACGTGATATTGAGCGTGTACTTTACTTTGAAAGCTTTATCGTTATCGACCCAGGTATGACCACCCTTGAGCGTGGCCAGCTGATGAATGACGAACAGTATTTTGAAGCGTTGGAAGAATTTGGTGATGATTTTGACGCCAAGATGGGTGCTGAAGCAATTCAAGGCCTGTTGCGTGATATGGATTTGGAACAGGAAGTAGCGCAACTGCGTGAAGAAATTCCTAACACCAATTCCGAAACCAAAATCAAGAAATTGTCCAAGCGTTTGAAGCTGATGGAAGCCTTCTTGCATTCAGGCAACAAGCCAGAATGGATGGTACTTAATGTGCTGCCTATTTTGCCACCTGATTTGCGCCCATTGGTACCTCTGGATGGCGGACGTTTTGCGACTTCTGACTTGAACGACTTGTACCGTCGCGTTATCAACCGTAATAACCGTTTGAAGCGTTTGTTGGATCTGGCTGCTCCCGATATTATCGTACGCAACGAAAAGCGTATGCTGCAGGAATCTGTGGATGCGCTGTTGGACAACGGTCGTCGTGGTCGTGCTATTACTGGTTCTAACAAGCGTCCTCTGAAGTCCTTGGCTGACATGATCAAGGGTAAGCAGGGCCGCTTCCGTCAGAACCTATTGGGTAAACGTGTTGACTATTCTGGCCGTTCGGTCATCGTGGTTGGCCCTTATCTGAAATTGCATCAGTGTGGTTTGCCTAAAAAAATGGCTTTGGAATTGTTCAAGCCGTTTATCTTCTCCAAGTTGGAGTTGCGCGGTCTTGCAACTACCATAAAAGCTGCCAAGAAGATGGTAGAGCGTGAAACAGCGGAAGTTTGGGATATCCTTGCCGAAGTAATCCGCGAACATCCAGTGATGTTAAACCGTGCACCAACCTTGCACCGTTTAGGTATTCAGGCGTTTGAACCGGTATTGATCGAAGGTAAAGCGATTCAGTTGCACCCACTGGTATGTGCGGCCTACAACGCTGACTTTGACGGTGACCAAATGGCGGTACACGTACCGTTAACTTTGGAAGCTCAGTTAGAATCTCGCGCCCTGATGATGTCTACCAATAACATCCTGTCGCCAGCCAACGGTGAGCCAATTATCGTGCCTTCTCAGGACGTGGTTTTGGGCATCTACTACATGACGCGTGATCGTATTAACGCCAAGGGCGAGGGTATGGTTTTTGCTGATGTGGCTGAGGCCGAGCGTGCCTTTGGTGCTAAGCAAGTTGACTTGCAAGCCAAAGTGAAAGTGCGCGTATTTGAGTACGAACGTGATGAAGAAACTGGCGAAATGGTGCCCCAGCAACTGCTGGTAGATACCACAGTGGGCCGTGCTTTACTGTCTTCTATTATGCCAAAAGGTTTGCCTTATAGCTTGATTAACCAAGCTATGAAAAAGAAGGCTATCTCTAACTTGATCAACGCCTGCTATCGTAACGTGGGCCTAAAAGAAACGGTTATCTTTGCTGACCAGCTAATGTACACCGGCTTCTCTTACGCTACTCGTTCTGGCTCTTCTGTTGGCGTGAATGACTTTGTTATCCCGGATAAGAAAGCCGCGATCATTGATGAGGCCGAAGACGAAGTACGCGAGATCGAAGGTCAGTTCCGTGATGGTTTGGTGACCCAAGGTGAAAAGTACAACAAGGTTATCGATATCTGGTCCCGTGCCAACGAATTGGTTGCTGGCGCCATGATGGATACTTTGAAAGTAGACTCAGTCATAGATTCTGACGGCAAGAAAGTTGAACAAGAATCCTTCAACTCTGTATATATGATGGCTGACTCTGGAGCTCGTGGTAGTGCAGCTCAGATGCGTCAGTTGGGTGGTATGCGTGGTTTGATGGCCAAGCCAGATGGCTCCATTATCGAAACCCCCATTACCGCTAACTTCCGTGAAGGCCTGTCTGTACAGGAATACTTTATCTCTACTCACGGTGCTCGTAAGGGTTTGGCCGATACAGCTTTGAAAACGGCTAACTCCGGTTACTTGACGCGTCGTCTGGTAGACGTAGCGCAAGATTTGGTAGTGACAGACGTTGACTGTGGCACTGAAGAAGGGCTGATTATGCAGCCAGTGATTGAAGGTGGTGATGTGATTGTACCACTGTCTGAGCGCATTCTGGGTCGTGTTGTTGCTGATGATGTAGTTAACCCTACAACCCAAGAAGTATTGATTGCTAAGGGCACATTGATCGATGAGCGCTGGGTTGAGCGTTTAGAAACTGATGAATCTTTGTCTTCTATCGACGAAATCAAGGCGCGCTCGCCAATTACTTGTAATACTCGCTACGGTGTGTGTTCCAATTGCTATGGTCGTGACCTGGGTCGTGGTCATTTAGTTAACATTGGTGAGGCTGTGGGTGTTGTAGCTGCTCAGTCTATCGGTGAGCCTGGTACTCAGTTGACCATGCGTACCTTCCATATTGGTGGTGCGGCATCTCGAGCGGCAGCTGCTGATAAGATTGAAGTGAAAAATGGTGGCGAGATACGTCTGCACAACTTAAAAGCGGTAACCCGCGCTGATGGTAGTATGGTCGCCACATCTCGTTCTGTTGAATTGGGTGTTACCGATGAGCATGGTCGTGAGCGTGAACGTTATAAGTTACCATACGGTTCCGTAATTCTCATGGCCGATGGTGAAGCTGTAGAAGCCGGAGCTGTAGTGGCTACCTGGGATCCACATACTCACCCCATTGTGTCTGAATTGGCCGGTAAGGTGCAGTTTGTTGGTTTGGAAGAAGGTATTACCATGCACCGCAACACTGATGAGTTGACGGGCCTTACTACCACACAAATCATCCCTGTTGCCGAGCGTCCTACTGCTGGTAAAGACCTACGTCCAATGGTGAAGTTGGTTGATGCTAAGGGTAAGGATCTAATGATGACGGATTCTGATACGCCCGCTCAATACCCACTACCAGGTGGTGCTTTGTTAAGCATCAATGATGGCGGTGAGCTGTCTGTTGGTGATGTTTTGGCACGTATTCCTCAGGAGAGTGCTGGTAACAAAGATATCACCGGTGGTCTGCCACGAGTTGCTGACTTGTTTGAAGCGCGTAAGCCTAAGGATGCGTCCATCTTGGCTGAGATTTCAGGTATCGTATCCTTTGGTAAGGAAACCAAGGGTAAGAATCGCTTGGTAATTACTCCTAATGATGGCACAGATACATACGAGGAGCTAATTCCTAAGTGGCGTGTGCTGAACGTGTTTGAAGGTGAAACTGTAGAAAAGGGTGAAGTTATTGCTGATGGTCCTTTCAACCCACATGATATCCTACGTATCTTGGGTGTTGAAGCCTTGGCTAACTACATTGCTACTGAAGTGCAGGAAGTATACCGACTACAGGGTGTAGGCATTAACGATAAGCATATCGAAGTCATTGTGCGTCAGATGTTGCGCAAGGTTGATGTTACTTCTTCAGGTGATACGAAACTGATCAAAGGTGATCAGGTTGAATACAATCGTTTCTTGGAAGAGAACGAGCGTATGGATAACGAAGATAAGATCCATGCCCATGCTCAACGTGTGTTGTTGGGTATTACCAAGGCTTCTTTGGCTACTGAATCCTTCATCTCTGCCGCTTCCTTCCAGGAAACGACGCGAGTGTTAACTGAAGGAGCGGTAACCGGTAAGAAAGACCATCTGCGTGGTCTTAAGGAGAACGTGGTAGTAGGTCGTCTAATTCCTGCTGGTACCGGTCTGGCTTATCACAGTGAGCGTAAGCGCAAGCGTCAAGAGCAAATGCGTGCTGAAGGTACGGCGACTGTAAGTGCAGAAGAAGTGCAAGCAGCTCTGACAGAAGCCCTGCGAGCAGAGATGACTGGCGGATAGCGTCTAGTTTTGTTCTAGGCCGGGTTTTAACCCGGTTGCCTAGGCTTCATTAAAAACCCAAGACTGTGTAAGCAGCTTGGGTTTTTTTGTATTAAATATATTTATAAATAACCGGCACCTAATAGTTGACACCATGGTCAATAATTCATTATGTTAAGAATAATTGATCTAGGCCAATCACTATATCTATTGAAGCCTAATGTAAAGATAGGTAAAGCCAAGGATAGATTGCTATAGTTTCTGTATTGTTGTGCCCTAGGCGAAGACTATTACAAGTACCTCGCCAAATGAAATCGGTTACAAAATAATGCCAGTATATTAATAGAGACAAATATGACGCATCTTTGGGTAAGGGTGTTGCTAGACATATCGCTATGAATATTCAGCCCCATTTTCAAGAGGCGAATGCAGACGCCCTTTCCTATAGTTTGCAGTGGCTCTCTCACTACCATGGAATATCCACGCCAGCAGACACGATTAGAGCGGGTCTGCCGCTTGTTGATAATAAGCTAACTCCTGACTTGTTTATCCGAGCTGCCAGCAGAATAGGGCTGAAGGCCAAATTAGTAGAGCGACAACTGGGATCTGTATCTTCTTTAGTTTTACCCGCCGTTATCTTGTTGCATAGTCATGAAGCTGCATTGCTGTTGTCTATAGATCGGCACGCTAAAACTGCAACCCTACTATCACACGAAACCGAGGGAGAGGTTGTCATATCTTTAAGAGAACTCGGCGATAACTACCGTGGTCAATTAATTCTGGTGTCAAAACAGTATGTGTTTAATGAACACAATCCAGAGCTCTTAAAAGTAAACAAAAAGCACTGGTTTTGGGGGTCATTGACAAAATCTTGGCGTATTTATCGAGATGTATTGATAGCGTCTTTTATGGTCAATATATTTGCTTTGGCTAGTCCACTATTTATTATGAATGTATATGATCGGGTAGTGCCTAACCAAGCCATTGAAACGTTATGGGTGTTGGCCTCTGGAATACTTATCGTTCATTTTTTTGACTTTGTTATGCGCATGCTAAGAGGTTTCTTCATTGATGTGGCAGGCAAAAAATCTGATGTTCTACTATCATCCTCTACATTTGAATGGGCGGTAAGCGCCAAGTCAGTCAGTCAGCCACAATCAGCAGGGGCTTTTGCGAATAATTTAAGAGATTTCGAGAGTATTCGTGAATTTATTACTTCAGCTACCTTCACCTCACTGGTGGATTTTCCCTTTGTAGTTTTGTTTTTGAGTGTTATTTATTTTATCGCTGGAGAATTGGTTTTTATCCCACTGGTTGGAGTTGTGCTTATTATAATTTTTGGCCTGATGATACAAAGCCCTTTACGGACTAGTATTGACCAGCAGGTCCGGGCGTCAACTGACAGACATGCCAAGCTAGTTGAAAGCTTATACGCCATCGATACCATAAAGTTTCTAGGGTTGCAGGGCATGATGCAAAATCGCTGGGAACGAATCACAGGCTATATTGCTGAAACGGGTATTCGTTCTAGGTTACTTGGTGCTTCAAGCCTGCATGTTGCGCAATTGATTCAGCACACTGTTTCGGTCGCTGTTGTCATTGCTGGGGTGTATTTGAACGTTGCAGGGCAGTTAAGTTTAGGTGGCATTATAGCCATCGTTATATTGTCTGGTAGAGCTCTGGCACCTATGGCACAAGTAGCTGGCCTTGCTGCGCGATATTATCACGCTAAAGCGGCGTATATTGCCTTGAACAGGATGATGCAACTGCCCACTGAAAATGATGAACTGGTTAATTCACTTAGCCCTAAACAGTTGACTGGAGAGATTGTCTTTAGTGGAGTTAGCTTTCACTATCCTAATGAGCAGCACGGGTGTCTTGACGCGCTCTCTTTTTCCATAAAGGCTGGTGAGAAGGTGGCCATTATCGGACGTATGGGCGCAGGTAAAACCACCATTCAAAAATTGATCCTCAGGCTGCACGAAGCGAGTTCTGGATCAATTCAGATGGATGGTTTAGATATCAATCAGATCGACCCTTACTTATTACGCAAGAATATAGCTTATGTAGATCAAAACCCGACGTTATTTTTGGGCACCCTGAAAGAGAATATTTTATGTGGTAATACGTCGGCTACAGATGATGATATTTTGTGGGCGGCCGATAAGGCCGGCGTATCAGACTTCGCCAACCGTCACCCAGAAGGCTTTAACATGCAGGTTGGAGAGCGTGGTGAGCGACTTTCTACTGGTCAGAAACAAAGTGTAGCACTTGCCAGAGCGTTCTTATCAGATGCTCCGCTACTGATGCTGGATGAGCCTAGCAGTGCTTTGGATGATAGTAGTGAGAAGGCACTTAAACAACATCTGCACAATCATGCCAAAGATAAAACACTGGTACTTATTACTCACCGTACTAGTATGTTGGAGCTTGTCGATAGACTGATCATAGTTGATCAGGGCCGTGTTATAGCTGACGGACCTAAAGATCAGGTTCTGGCTGGTAAAAAGGTTTAGATTATGAGCGGCAGCAAGCATCATCGGTCTTTAGGCCGAGAATGGAAACTTATTCAAGAGCAAGATTTTGCTTTTATATCTGATCGTAACGCCGCACTCTTGTTGCGCACGCCTCGTGGTGCACGGCTACTTTTATTCGTCATTCTATTGTTTTTTTGCACCGCTATTTATTGGCTAGCTTATACAGAAATAGAAGAGCTGGTGATTGGCAGTGGTAAAGTCATCCCCTCACAACAACTGCAAGTTTTACAAAGCCTTGAGGGCGGCATTGTCGCGCAAGTTCTTGTTAATCCGGGTGAGTTGGTTAACCAGGGCGATGTGTTACTGCGCATTGATAATACACAGTTTGAGTCGAACCTTGGGGAGATTTCCAAAAAAATTACTATTTTGATGGCGAGTGAAGTACGACTAAGAGCTCAGTTAGAAGGAGTGGAGCCCGTTTTTTCGTCTTGGTTGAGACAAGATATTCCCGATATAGTGAGCCAGGAAAATAAGCTTTATCGATCGCTTGAGTTGGAGTTGGGGGCTTCATTGGCTGTTTTTGATAATCAGATGAACGCTAAGCGCCAAGAGGCCGAGGCATTGCAAAGTGATCGTATCTACCTGCAGCAATCTATTGATCTTTTGCAGCAAGAATTAGCCATTTCTGAACCCTTGTTAGATGTAGGTGCAATTTCTGAAGTTGAGATATTGAATATCAAAAAGAAACTGAATGATCTGGACGGTGAGTTGTCGGCGATTGATATGAAACTGCCTTTGTTGAGAACGCGTCAAGTTGAACTATCCGAACAACGGAGTGCAAAAAAGCTCAGTTTTCAAAATGATGTACGAACACAGCTTAATACTGTACTGGCTGAGTTGGAAACCATAAAACAAACACGATCAGCCGCCCAAGATAGAGTAAGTCGAACCGCGATTCAGTCTCCTGTGAAAGGCACAGTTCAGCGGGTGTTAGCTAGCACTATTTCTTCTGTGGTAAAGCCAGGCATGGATTTGATTGAAATTGTGCCGTTAGATGATGATTTAGTAATGGAGGTAAAAATAAGACCTTCTGACATTGGTTTTTTGAGTCAGGGCCAACGGGTAATGGTGAAGTTCACAGCTTACGATTTTGTTATTTACGGTGGCCTGTCTGGAGAACTGGAGCATATCAGTGCGGATGCCATAGCTGATGAAAAGGAAAGTTATTATTTGGCTAAGGTTAGAACTGATTCCAACTATCTGAATGTAGATGGTGAAGCGAAGAGGTTGATTCCAGGAATGACGGTTTCAGTTGATATAGTGACTGGTGAGAGAAGCATCCTATCCTATCTGATAAAACCTATATTGAGAGCAAAACACTATGCGTTACACGAACGCTGAGGGAGACGTATGTTGAATTGGTTGAATAATAGGTGTGTTTACCTAATAAAAGTTGGCTTGCTGGTTATGCCTATCGGTTTATTTTCCGGATTATCACAGGCGAGCATGTTAAGTGAAGCTATCACTGAAGTACTAAAAAGCCACCCAAAAATTTTACAGAAACAATATGAATCTGACTTGTTGGATGCAAAAATATCTGGGTTACGAGCAGGCTACTTGCCTACGGTTGATTTGTTGGTTGCAGCGGGCACTGAACAGATCAGAAAATCAGATGCTCCTAGCAATGGATTATTGCCGCGAGGAGATATTTCTGTTGTTGTTGCACAAAATATTTATGATGGCCATTCAACAGACTACAAAATTGAACGTCTTAATCGGAAACGCATGGAGGTGCATTATCATTTGCAAGCCATATCTTCAGATGTTGCCCTTCGGTTAGCAGAGTTGTATATAGATAGACTGCGCCATAAGGCGACTATCGACTACCAAACTAATTTGGTGGGTGCGCATAAGGACCTGCGTCAAAAAATCGCCTTTAGAGTCGATCAGGGGATTTCCAATGAGGTTGATTTGGCTGATGTTGATCTCAGATTAATTGAAGCTGAAGTAAGTTTGGCCGCAGCACAAGCCAATTATGCAGACAGCAAGTCACAATATTTAGCATTTATTGGAGCATCAACTGATAATTTGGAAGAGCCTGAATTTAGCTATGGCCTAGAACTTGAAGGCTACTTCTCATTAATAGATCCGTTTTCGGGAAAGGTTGAACCCTATCGTGCAGTACCACTTGATTTGACTATTTCTGAGCTAATCGATATTTCTCAGGCTAACCACCCAGTCTTAAATGCCAATAAATACAATGTTGAAGCACATAGACTAAATTTGGATATTGAGTCGGCGCTGGAAGTCCCAGTAATCAACTTCGAGTTGGTTGCTGGCTGGGGCCACAATTCAGCAGGTGATATAGGTAACAAGCAGCACTTGTCGGCCATGTTGAATTTGAAATACAACATATTTAACGGTGACAAGAGAGCATACAAAAAACTGGAACTGTTAAGTTCTTTAGAGACGGCAAACCAACAATACATCGATAAAAGCAGGGAAGTAGAAGACAGCTTGCGCCTATCTTGGCAAGCTTTGAATTTACATAAAAAACTAGAAAAAATAATGGAACAGCGAATTCTCACTGCACAAAGTTATAAAGATAAAGCAAAGCTGCAGCTTAAATTAGGCAAGATAGAGTTGCAGGATATGCTTGATGTGGAGACGAAACTGGTAAACGCACAGATCGACTTACTAAGTGCAAAACATGATTATATATATTCATATTATCGAGTGCTTCATAGCCTAGGTTATATATTGAGTCATTTTGGTTTGCAGGTATAGGTCCAAAATATGTTTGAGTTATATCACATATTATCAATCTACTTAATTAGGGTGTAGAACGGTGGCTAATAATCTAGCACTTGATAATGTCGTTATTGGTGCGCAATTGAAGATAACTGCTATTGAGGAGTCATTTGGTACCAATGAATTGCGGCTGCTAATAGAAATTGTAGAACCGCAGACTGGAGAGTTTGTACCAGCGGATATCCTTATTTTAGAAGCAGGGCAATATGAAAATTTAGGTGAGAATATCCCAAGTGATCAGGTTGTGAATTTGGTTGGTACTGGAGGCCGTTCCCCAGATAGCCATATTGTCAGCGTGCCCATAGCCGGCGATAGCAGCGTATCACCAGCACCTGAAATTGATATTGTGGTTGTTAATTTAGAGGATAGTTTACTATTAAAGTCGACCTTTAGCTTGTTGGTTACTGATAAAGGCATCATGGATTTACAGGTAAATGAACCAGAAAACCAAATTGAAGATGTGCTATCTAATATAGAGCATATACAGCAAGCAGTATTACCTGAGCATGTGATTCGGTTGGCTGGTTTTTTAAACGAAAGCAGCGCTAACACGGCCAGTGATGCGGTGACGGTGACCATCACCGATGCCATTGAAACGGTGAGCTTAAGCCTGTCTGATACGGCCAATAGCAGTGTCGCTGAAAATGTGGCCTACAGTGCCGCCGCCCCAACTTTAACCGGCACGCC
>JAAERS010000059.1 GCA_024230095.1 Gammaproteobacteria bacterium
CATCACAAACCACAGCGATCCCGATGTGCCTGACGGTGTTTATATTGATGAAGCGTTCATGAACAAGGCCACTATCACTGAGTTAATCGCCAATACAGTGACGGCTGACTATGTGAACGCGATTGATTTGAACGCGATCAGTATTTCGGGTGGCGAGATTAACATAGCCAACAAGTTCACGGTTGCTGCAAACGGTGGTGTTATTGCTCGAAACTTGACGGTGATGAATGCCAATGGCCAAGTGCTGCTATCATCTAACGCCAACACCATTGATTATGCGATGGTGTCAGGTGGGCCACCACAAAACGCGCAGGCCAATGATTATAACTACAACAACTTATTCAATAGGCCGTCTATACCTAGCTCAATAGCTGATATTGATGGGGATGGCATTATTAACCAGCTTGAATTGAACGTGGCAGTGGCGAACTCCGAAGCACTCGCCCATGCTAAGTTCAATACATACTACGGGCACATTACCAATAGCCAGGGTGGTGTAACAGGTCAATACGTTGGTGATTCAAGTTATAAGTATGTTGATTTCTACTTACCTAGCGCGGGCATGGTGTCGGTATTTGTGCGTGGCGTTAGTCTTGGCTCGGGACAGCGTGTTGAGATCCGCAATACAAACTCGAATAGCTGGACTTTGATGGGGACGATACCTAACCTAGATTCAGAGTACCGCACTTATTCCGCCGATATGTATATCAACGGCTCAGGTAATTACCAAGTTAGAGTTGGCGGAAATGGCGCTAGCAATAATTGGTATGTGCTTAGTTCAATAAAGGTTGTTCGTATTGGTGATGTTGACAAGACTGACTATGGCCACATAGGCGACATGATCGAGGACTCCGCCTTCGACCCCAGTGAACACACCGTTTCTAGCTTTAGTGATTGGGTATCATCGTGGAAGACGAGGGCTGATAATGTACTAACAAGCGCGTATATTGATAGCATATTCACCAATAAAATCTTTGCAGCATCGGTATACGCACACAAACTATCTGGTGATGTATACGAGTCAGTAACTAAGCGATACACTGGATCATATCAACCAAGTGGGTCGTCCGGTTCTACAAATATAACCCTTTTCTCCGGTTCCATGTCCAGTGTCCCAGCAGATCGAGTGTTCGAGGTCCAAGGGGTAGCCCTGAATGTTCAAGGTCCTTCTGGGTGGGGGCTTACATACAGTGGATACCTGTACCTTCGGTTGGATTTATATATTGATGGGGTATTTAGAAGGACGAGTGTTCATCGGCGTGGTGCAGTAAACTGGGAATCAGCCTCCGATGGTTCCTTCGGCAGCACACTATCTACGGAAGGCTTTTTTGATCGCTCCCTAAACGGAGTCACCGCTGGTGGTTTCGCCATGTTCGAACCCCTTGTATACGAACATATATCAGCCAACGGGTCTCATAACTATGAGGTTCGCCTGAATATCGGGTGGTCTGGGTGGGACCATGGCCAGCCAACAATAGAGATGTTCAACAATGCTCGGGTGTCTGTGTTTATGCAGGACAATAATAGCCTCACTTAACCTTTCAAATTATAACTAATGATTATATAATTAATCATTATAAATATATTTTAAAAGGTGCCTTATGGCTTCAAGCTGGTTCCGCTTAGGAACGATCTCTGTCACCAACGGTTCTACGAATGTTACAGGTTCAGGAACCAGTTGGTTAACCGCCCCCGACGCACCAGCGAAGGGGGACTCCCTTACTTTAACAGGCGACAAGGTTTATGAAATCTTGGCCATTGTCTCTGATAC
>JAAERS010000060.1 GCA_024230095.1 Gammaproteobacteria bacterium
ACCGGGGCATTTGTTGCTGCCCCTGATCATCTTGCTCATTTTGTTGCGGCATGTCAGGGAATTGACGCTCAAAAAAGTGTCGAAATATTTCCGGAATTTGTTCCTGACCGGGAAAATTGAAAGGCGTAGAGGCCTGGCGCCGATTTACTTCGCGGGTGGTACTAATATTCACCACCGCAGGCGCTGCCTCTTCAACTAACTCGGTAAAATCAGGTAACGATGCAGCGGCAACCGGACCTGTCATCAGGACCAACAACAGCAAACTAACCACCATAGAAATGGGTGTAATTGGCTTAATCACTTCTCCTCCTCATGCATTCAAAGCACATCAATATCAACTGACTAGACTATATCATTGGGACATTAATGGTAGATAAAAGTGTCTTTCTTTACATAGCTTTGCATAGCATGGCGCGACTAATGAGAGCCCAAGAAAAGAACTAACAATGCTAGTGCAATGCCAAAGTTTGCACACCAGACTCTTTGTCACTCACGACGAGGTGCGGTTGCCACTGGGAATGCTGCTGCAATGAACGCATACGCCGACGCATAATGATTAGGCCTAGAGCCAAACCAACAACACCTGCTATGGCGATAGATGGCTCAGTGGAAAACCAATACTGAGCAATAAGTGCCGATGCCAACATCGTCAGCAAGGGCACTAAGAATACCCAAAGGCTGGCGCGAATAAAGGTACTTTGTGGTATAGCTACCCGCACCTCCTGCCCCAACTCTAGGACTAAACTCTCAGGTTTGGGCAATTCCACTTGTGAGCGCTGGCAGCTCGAGGCTTGATTTAGCATACGCTGGCCACAACCGGCTTTCATAGCGCATTGCTGGCAGGTATTTAAACGAATTGTGGAAAGTGTCACGGTGGTTTCCTGCACAGATACCACCGTTGCTGACTGCTCGACAAAAGCCGAATCGCTGGCGCTAACCATTACTGGGCAGAATTGGCTACAACCGAAGCCGCTACCTGCTTAGCCGTGAGCAAGGAAAGCTCACCTACCAAGGTGACAAACAAGTCACTGTCTGCAGCGCTTAGGGTTTGGCCAAATACCAAATTTTGCCCCGTATAAGCGTGACCTTCTGCGATGCTACGACCCAATAGTGGCTCGACGTAAAGGGTAAACTCTTTCGCACCATCACTAAATCGTAAAGCTTCACGGACTATGGCACCCGTATCGTCTAGGCTTCGTTGCACTAACACAAAACCTTCGGGTAATGCCGATACGCGCCACAGGGAATCACTACCATCAATGGCATTGGTTAACAAATCACCTTGGGCTTCTAAAACAAGATTTGAAGTGCCCGCACTGGCTTGCTCAAACTGCGCATTTGTTTGCCCAGGCTCCAGTAACACAATGCTTGTATCCACTGGCACACCCGTTTGACTAATCAAGGAAGTCTGCTGCACACCTAACACCATCATCATAGAAAGACTGGCAGCAACCGCAAAGCCGCCAACTGGTTTCCACCAGGCAGTCGCCTTTGGCGCCGATTCTTGCTGCAATTCGGCTTCTTCAGACAAAGCTACCAATACACGATCGGCAAGCTCTGCATCCAAAGACACTTGATCGGCTTGACGCTTAAGCAGACTACTAGCCATCTGATAGCGCTGCCACTGGTCACGCACAGACGCATCGGATTCGCTGGCTTTAAGCACACGCTGCATTTCCAGCTGCTGCGCTTCACCATCTACCATAGCACTGATAGATTCACGCATTTGTTCGGCAAGCAATGATGATTGTGTCACTACATTTTCCTTGATTTTCTGCACGACCAAAGGCCTGATGCAGTTTCAGATTACAAGTTTTGACGCCAAAATAGGGCAACAGTTCCATAAATTTTCACTTTTTCTTGATAATTTTTATATCAAGAAATAGAGGCACAAAAATCACATCAATAGATAAGCATGCCTTATTACATATGCTTAACTACCACCTTATCAATCGCTTCTCGGGCACGAAAAATACGTGACCTCACAGTGCCGACTGGGCAGTCCATTATCTCAGCAATTTGTTCGTAACTAAGCCCCTCAAATTCCCGCAAAGATAGGGCGGTTTTGAGATCATCAGGTAGACTTTCCAAGGTGGCAAAAACCTTTTCTTGCAATTCATCGCGGGCCAATAGATTTTCTGGCGTTGCCGCATCTGTCATGGCCTCAGCAAAGCCATAGTCAGCTTGCTCATCGACATCAACATCTTGATCAGGTGGGCGGCGCCCCTTGGCAACCAGATAATTCTTTGCCGTATTAATGGCAATACGATACAACCACGTATAGAACTGACTGTCTCCACGGAAGTTCTTTAACGCCCGGTAAGCCTTAATAAAGGCCTCCTGGCTAACATCCATCGCCTCATGCTGATCGCGAACATAACGTCCAACTAGGCTTATAATTTTATGCTGGTACTTCAACACCAATAAATCGAAGGCACGCTTGTCTCCAGCCTGCACTCGCTCTACTAACTGTTGGTCCGTGGCTTGCGTTTCCGGCAAGGGATTTCCTTTATATTAATCTGCGTGTATTGTTTATGGGGACTCAAGGCTAACATACAATATTCAAAAGCTCAGTTGAAGCAGATATAATGCCTCAGTGTCCACTAAACGCAAAAATTCCTACCATAAGAACCATACAAGAGCGGTAAGTTCCCCCTATGCAACAACAATTTGATTACGACGTGCTGATCATTGGCTCTGGTGCGGCTGGACTCAGTCTAGCACTGCAGCTTCCCCGAGACAAAAGAGTGGCCATTATCAGCAAGCGGGAACTAAGTGCTGGCTCATCATCTCGAGCACAAGGCGGCATCGCGGCTGTACTGGACTCGACTGATAGTGTCGAAAGCCATATCCAAGATACTATCGAAGCAGGTGCCAAACTAGGTAATCCAAAAGCCATTCGCTTTACCGTTGAGAACGCCAAACAAAGCATTGAATGGCTCATTCAGCAGCAGGTCCCCTTCACTGAGGACAACGCAGAACAACAAGGTTATCACCTAACCAAAGAAGGCGGGCATAGCCACCGGCGCATTATCCATGCTGCCGACCGCACAGGTTGGGCCGTATCAGAAACCCTTTTACAACGCGCTAAAGAAGCACCAAATATTCAACTGATCACTCACAAGGTGGCCGTAGATTTAATTACCAATGCCAAGACCGGCTTGCCGGGCAACCGCTGCATAGGGGCGTACATTCTTGACCAAGAGACTGGCCACGTTGACAGCTTTAGCGCTCAGGCCGTAGTTTTGGCTACCGGTGGCGCCAGCAAAGTGTATTTATACACCAGCAATTCCGATGGCTGTTCTGGTGATGGCATTGCCATGGCATGGCGCGCCGGCTGCCGTGCTGGCAACATGGAATTCAACCAATTTCATCCCACTTGTCTGTATCACCCCAAAGCCAAGTCTTTTCTTATCTCAGAAGCTGTCCGTGGCGAAGGTGGTAAGTTGTTATTAGCCAATGGGCAGCCTTTCATGCAACGTTTTGATGAGCGATTGGAGCTTGCCCCGCGAGACATTGTGGCACGCGCTATCGACCACGAAATGAAACGTCTAGGTGATGATTGCGTTTATCTTGATATATCTCATCGCGGCAAAAAATTCATTAGCACGCATTTCCCCACCATCTATGAACGTTGTTTAGAATACGGTATCGATATAAGCAAAGATCCCATCCCAGTTGTTCCTGCAGCACACTACACCTGTGGTGGCGTGGTAACTGACCAACATGGCTTAACGGATGTTGAAGGCCTTTATGCCATTGGCGAAACGGCTTTCACTGGACTGCATGGTGCCAATCGTTTGGCCAGCAACTCCTTGCTTGAATGTTTCGTATACGCTCAGTCAGCCGCCCAACACATATTGAGAAACTGGCAGACTGAGTATCCCGCACAGAGCATAAAACCATGGGATGAAAGCCAAGTTACAGATTCCGATGAGGATGTTATCTTGTCTCACAACTGGGATGAGTTACGCCGTTTCATGTGGGATTATGTCGGCATTGTCCGCACCAATAAGCGCCTCACCAGAGCCCAACATCGCGTTGATTTGCTATTGGCTGAAATCAACGAGTTTTACAGCAACTATCGTGTCACCAGTGATTTGGTAGAGCTACGCAACCTAGCTGTCGTTGCGAGTCTGATTATTCGCTCCGCCCAGCAACGTCACGAAAGCCGAGGGCTACACTACACTCTGGATTACCCCAATACCGCCAGCGTTGCCCGCGATACGATTCTCACTCCACACAATTACCTGTGGGCTTAAATCCAACAAGGGCGCACCTATTTTTGGGGCAGACATGAAGGCGTGCTAAACCAGCGTCCAAATACACGCAAGCGCCGCAAAGCACCCGCCTCGGCACTATCGGCCATTAATAGCCACCATAGCATAGGCCGCCCAGGTGCTTGAAGGCGCAACACAATCAAAGCCGGAAGAAAGCGACAGCCTGAAGCCAATTCAACGTCATAGGCCCGACCATCTTGCAAATAAACACGCCAGCCGTGAACACTGACATGCAGCCTTTGTATACCATCAGGAGTTTGCAACCAAGCGTAACGACGCAGCCAAACCAGCAGGTGCCACAAAGCCATAGTGGCCACACCAACGCTTTGCCACCAAGG
>JAAERS010000061.1 GCA_024230095.1 Gammaproteobacteria bacterium
ATGCCTGCTCGATAATCAGATGGTAGTGAAACGGCGGGTAAAGCTGCGTCAACCCAAGGCTTATATGCAGGCATTGCAACCCTTATCTAGTGTCGATGCAGTAACGCCATTGGATTTGCCCTTGGAGTTTTTTATGAATGTGCTGCGCTTGCGCCAAGGGGTAGAAGAAAGCTTGTATGCAGCGCGCACTGGGCAAGAGTTAGCACAGGTCTCTGCCTTGGCCAACTTGCGTCAGCGTGGACTAATAGCGGCCGATCGCTTACAGGCTACAGAGCTAGGGTGGCGCTTTCTAAATGAAGTATTGGCAGCGTTTGAGCATTAGTTTTAGGTGCGCTAGCTAGTGACTTTGCTGCAAATAAAAAGTTTGCGTAAACTTTAATGGAATGGCTGGATTATGAGGATCTGGTTGGACCTGAATATCAAATTGCCATAATTCGGCTTCACTAAAACGCAGCTCGGCGATGTAGTAGATTGCCCCTTGCTCCACGATCTGTTGAAATTCCAGAGGATATATTTGTCCCATCAAGTTCTTGCGCTGGCCTTTGACCATCGCCATAAGGGGCTTTTTGGTATTAGCATCCAACACTGAAATATTTAAGAGGGCGCGGTTACGAGCGCGAACAAAACCAAAGGATTGCGCTACCTGTGGGGACACCACCATGGTATTAAAAGCATTGTAGTGTATTTGGTAGTTATTGGTTTCCAAAGCTTGTTCAGCTTGGCTGAAATTGCTGCTAATGATGCTGATGGTGGTAACGATAACCACTAGGAGGTGACGCAATAATGGCATGCTTAACTCTTGAAAGGTGAAATTGGGGTCTATTTTGCTAGATAACAACGTATAAAGGCAAGGGTAGCATTTAACCTTTGGTATGGTTATGAGAAACTAGCCGAATATTTGATTTGCTAACCTAAGTTGAGTGATTGACTATGCCTCAAGCTGCTGTGTTTTTAGTGCAAACCTTATTGGGCTTGTACGTGATGATATTGTTGATTCGCCTGTTATTACAGTTTACCCGAGCGGATTTTTATAACCCCATTGCTCAGGCGCTGGTGAAGGTCACGCAGCCCGTTGTGAGCCCCTTGCAAAAGGTGTTGCCAAGGGCCGGTCGTCTAAGTCTGCCAACCTTAGTGGTGGCAATAGTTGTGCAGGCCTTGCTCATTGCTATGGTGTTTATGTTATCTGGTTTGGGCTGGCCAAATTTGCTCAATGTGGTGATTTGGAGCTTGATTGGTATCGCCTCGCAAATACTGGACATTCTGTTTTTCGCTATCTTGGGCAGCATTATTTTGAGTTGGGTGGCACCACAAAGCCACCACCCTGCAACTTTGTTATTACGCCAGATTACCGAACCTGTTATGGCGCCGGCGCGGCGTTTGCTGCCGAACTTGGGGGGGTTGGATTTTTCACCCATCGTAGTGTTTATCGTGATTAATTTGGTTGAAATGATGGCAGTCTATCCCTTGGCGCAGGCCTTTGGTATGCCTCGTGGCCTCATTGTTGGCTTATAAGGAATAGATAATGAGCAAAAGCAATTTTAATTTTGAAACCTCTTTGCAGCAATTAGAGCAACTGGTGCAACAAATGGAACAGGGCAACCTGTCTCTAGAGGAATCCATGCGCGCTTTTGAACAAGGTGTAGCCTTGACTCGAGAATGTCAGCAGGCCCTGGATAAGGCCGAGCAAAAGGTGCAGTTGCTGATGCAGGATGCCCAGGGCAAGGTGACAGAACAGGCTTTTCCATCGGCCTCGAGTGAATCAGATTAAGGAATTATCAGTGCCAGGTGCAGCATTTTTACAACAGGCCCAGTCTCAGGTAGAGCTAAGTCTGCAACAGGCTATTGGCCACTGCCAGGTTAGCCCACGTTTGGCTGAGGCGATGGCTTATAGCTGTCTCGGTGGTGGTAAGCGCATTCGTGCAGCGCTGGTTTATGGCGGAGCACATGCTTGCCAAATATCGAGCCAACAGGTGGATAAGGTGGCGGCAGCAGTGGAAGCTTTGCATGCATACTCATTGATTCATGATGACCTGCCAGCCATGGATGACGATGCATTGCGTAGGGGCAAAGCCACTAGTCATATCGCCTTTGATGAGGCCACAGCTATACTTGCTGGCGATGCTTTGCAGAGTCTCGCGTTTGAACTATTAGCCAGTTGTAATAACGATGTTGTCAGCCCTGAGCAAGCCCTTCAGATGGTGCGTGTTTTGGGTCAGGCCGCTGGCGCCCAGGGCATGGTAGCTGGGCAAATGCTGGATATGGCAGCGGAGCAAAAAAACATCAGTTTGCCGCAATTGGAACTGCTTCATGCCCATAAGACCGGTGCTTTAATTAGTGCCAGTGTGCAGTTGGGTGCCTTGGCCTCACCTCGGGTAGATGCCGCGCAATTGGGGGCGTTGCAGACTTATGGTCAGGCCATCGGGCTGGCGTTCCAGATACAAGATGATATTCTTGATATTGAAAGTGATACTGGCACCTTAGGTAAGTCACAGGGTGCTGATGTGACGCGGGGGAAGTCGACCTATCCAGCCCTTTTGGGAATGAGTGCCGCTAAACATTTAGCGCAAGATTTATTGACGCAAGCCCTGCAAAGTATAGAGGTGTTTGGCGACCATGCTCAATACCTAGCCTACTTGGCGCAACTCATTGTGACACGTAAGAGCTAATTTCCATGACCCCAGCCTTGCAGCATATACCCCTGTCAGCACCGGTGACACCCCTGTTGGATACCATCTGTCAACAAGGTGAGGTCGATTTGCAGCGCATGCGTCATCTGGCTCCAGAGACACTGCCACAATTGGCTCATGAGCTACGCCAGTATCTGCTTTATTGTGTGGGGCAGACAGGTGGTCATTTAGGCGCCGGCCTTGGTGTGGTGGAGTTGACCATAGCCTTGCACTTTACCTTGTCTACACCTCGAGATCGTTTAATTTGGGATGTGGGGCACCAGACCTACCCGCATAAAATTCTCACCGGCCGTAGGCAGGCCATGCTGAGTATGCGCCATATGGGGGGCTTAGCACCTTTTCCCAAACGCGATGAAAGTGACTTCGATTGCTTTGGTGTGGGTCATTCCAGCACCTCTATTAGCGCATTATTAGGTATGGCATTAATTGATGGTGAGTTACTTAACCACGTGGCCGTTATTGGTGATGGCGCGCTCACCGGTGGCATGGCTTTTGAGGCCCTTAACCACATGGCTCACAGTCAAGCCAATGCCCTGGTTATTGTAAATGACAATGATATGTCAATTAGCGAAAATCAAGGTGGCTTGGCCAAATTTCTAGATGAGACAGGGGCCGATGGCGGACCTGAGGCCTGGTTCACAGCACTGGGCTTTACCTATGTTGGCCCAGTAGATGGGCACGATCTGCCAGCCTTGCTCAGGCATATTCAGAGTTTGCTAGTTCAGTCTGGGCCCAAACTATTGCACCTGCACACATTAAAGGGCAAGGGCTATGTTGCCGCCGAGCTGGACCCTGTGACTTATCATGCCATTGACAAGATTGAGCCTATCCATAATCCAGTAAAGGCCAGTGGCCCTACTTATGCCCAAGTATTTGGTGCTTGGGTGCTGGAGCAAGCTGCTCGTGATGAGCGCCTGCAGGTAATTACTCCCGCTATGGTGGGGGGCTCGGGCTTAGCTGCATTTGCCGACCAGTACAGGGAGCGTTTACATGATGTGGCTATTGCTGAACAGCATGCAGTGACATTGGCAGCGGGCATGGCCTGCGCTGGCGCCAAGCCTGTGGTGGCCATTTATTCAACCTTCTTGCAAAGGGGTTATGATCAGTTAGTGCATGATGTGGCACTGCAAAACCTTGATGTCTTGTTTGCCATCGACCGCGCCGGTGTGGTTGGTGAAGATGGTGCGACCCACACGGGGGCTTATGATTATAGTTATCTAGCCTGTTTGCCCAACTTATTGATTATGGCGCCGAGTGATCGTCAGCAAGCCCACGCTATGTTGCAGCTTGGCTATGACTATCAAGGGCCGGCAGCGGTGCGTTACCCTCGAGGTGCGGCAGTCAGTGCTTATACTGAGAACAGTGAACCTGTGGCTCTTGGGCAGGCTCGCTTGTTGCGCCAAGGGAGTAAGCTAGCGTTGCTTAACTTTGGGGCATTGTTAGCCGAGGTTAGTCAGGTGGCGGTAGAGTGCGATGCAACTTTAGTGGACATGGGTTTTATCAAGCCCTTGGATACGGATCTACTAGGCAAGCTGATGGGCTACGATGCATGGGTTACCGTTGAGGATCATGCAACAGTGGGGGGGGCTGGTGCTTTGGTGGCACAGTGGTTGGCCCAGCAAGTGGCCAGCAAACGGCCACGCTTGGTAACTTTGGGTTTGCCCGATGAGGTGTTGCCCCATGCTACGCGGCAGCAAGCGCTGGCCTATGCTGGCCTTGATAGGGCTGGGCTGAGTGCGGCTATTGCGGCCATGTTGACGCAATAGGGCCGTTACTATTAGTCCAGTATGTGATCAAGCTTGGAGGCTTTGGTGGCTAGGTAACCATCGTTGTGGCTATTCTTGCCAACTTGAATGGGCTCGCGCTTACTGACTTCGATGCCCAAATTTGCCAAAGCTGCTACCTTGCGCGGGTTGTTAGTCATCAGATGCACTGATTTGACGCCAAGAAATTGCAACATGTCTTTCGCCATCTCATAAGTGCGCTCGTCAGCATTAAAGCCTAGAGATTCGTTAGCTTCTACGGTGTCAGCACCCTGATCCTGCAAGTGGTAGGCTTTGATTTTATTGACCAGACCAATACCCCGACCCTCTTGGCGAAGGTAAAGTAATACCCCCTGGCCTAGTTGGGAGATGCGTTTGAGAGCTTCATCGAGTTGAAAGCCGCAGTCACAGCGCATGCTAAATAGGGCATCACCAGTTAGGCACTCCGAATGCATGCGCGTTAAGACATGGCTTTGGCCCTGCAGTTCGCCCATGGTTAAAGCAACGTGTTCTTTGCCGGACTCACTATCTGTGAAACCGTGCATCATAAAAGTGCCAAATGGCGTAGGTAGTTTCGATGTGGCTACATGGGATACAGACACTGCTAGGCCTCTACTGTTTTGAAACGGATCTGGTGCCCTAAATTACAGGGTGGCATACAATAGCATAATTGGGAAATAGGGAAAATGTCTAAGAGCAGCATTTGTATGACAATTTACTATACTTGTCGGTTATTTCTGGCCAAATAGCGATTTATTTGCGTGCTGATGACTCTTTTTACTGGTCAGAAACCGTTATAATTGCGGTTTATTGTGTAGCATGCTGCACGCGTGTGTATATATTATTTTTTGAAGGTGCCCAATGGCTCAATTTGTTTACACCATGAATCGCGTAGGAAAGGTAGTACCTCCTAAGCGGGAGATTCTGAAAGATATATCCCTATCATTTTTTCCTGGCGCCAAGATTGGTGTTTTAGGTTTGAATGGTTCTGGTAAGTCTAGCTTGCTAAAGATCATGGCTGGCGTAGATCAAGAATACAATGGTGAGGCCCGTGCCCAGCCAGGAATCAACGTTGGTTATTTGCCACAGGAACCGCAGCTTGATGATAGTAAATCAGTGCGAGAAGTGGTGGAAGAAGCTTTGGGTGAAGCCACGGAGGCGCTGGCCAAATTAGATGAAGTTTATGCGGCTTATGCGGATCCAGATGCGGATTTTGATGCTTTAGCGGCAGAACAGGCGCGTTTGGAAAATATTATCCAGTCTACCGATGCCCATAACATGGACCGCACCTTAGAAGTGGCCGCTGATGCTTTGCGCTTACCGGGGTGGGACGAAAGCGTCGCTCACTTATCTGGTGGTGAACGTCGTCGAGTCGCTTTGTGTCGCCTGTTGTTGAGCAAACCCGACATGTTGTTGTTGGACGAGCCAACCAACCACTTGGATGCCGAGTCTGTAGCTTGGTTAGAGCGTTTTCTGGTAGATTACAATGGAACTGTGGTAGCCATTACCCATGACCGTTACTTTCTCGATAATGCGGCGGGTTGGATTTTGGAGCTGGATCGTGGTCATGGTATCCCTTATGAGGGTAACTATTCTTCTTGGCTGGAGCAAAAAGAAGCGCGTTTGATTCAAGAGGGTCGTCAACAAGCCTCTCACGAAAAAGCCGTGAAAGCTGAATTGGACTGGGTGCGCAGTAATGCTAAGGGTCGACAAGCCAAGTCTAAAGCACGATTAGCTGCCTTTGATGAACTCAATTCGCGCGAATTTCAAGAGCGCAATGAAACCCAAGAAATTTACATCCCACCAGGCCCTCGTTTAGGCGATAAGGTCATTGAGGTGAAGGATGTTGGCAAAGCCTTTGGCGATAAGGTATTGATAGAAAATCTTAACTTTAGTATGCCTGCCGGTGCCATTGTTGGTGTTGTGGGCGGTAACGGTGCTGGTAAGTCTACCTTATTTAAAATGTTAACAGGTGCCGAGCAGCCTGATAGTGGCAGCATAGAAATTGGTAGTACCGTGGAGCTAGCCTGCGTTGATCAATCTCGCGATTTAGACGGTAGCAAAACCGTTTGGGAAGAATTGTCTGATGGTCAGGATATTATCACCGTTGGTAACTATCAGGTGCCATCCCGCGCTTACGCGGGTCGCTTCAACTTCAAGGGTACTGATCAGCAAAAGTTTGTGCAAGACCTGTCTGGTGGTGAGCGTAACCGTTTGCACCTAGCCAAGTTGCTGAAACAGGGCGGTAACGTGCTACTGTTGGATGAACCGACGAACGACCTAGACGTAGAAACCTTGCGAGCTCTTGAGGAGGCGATTTTAGCTTTCCCTGGTGCAGCGGTGGTTATTTCTCACGATCGCTGGTTCCTTGATCGCATCTGTACCCATATTTTGGGTTACGAAGGTGACTCCAAAGCGACCTTCTTTGCTGGTAATTACACGGAATATGCCGAAGATTATAAGCAGCGTACGGGCAAAGATCACCAGCCCACGCGAGTCAAGTACAAAAAATTGGCTTAGGTCTGGTTGAGTGAATAAAGGGAGCTGGGCAATGCCCAACTTCCTTTTTTTAGGTCGCACTTTATTGCATACGGTTTGCAAGGTGGCAGGGCAATCAGGATTTAAATGCTTGTGCTAACTCTTGTGAGCGGTGGTAAGCCGCCTGCATGGCTGTGGTTACGGTAGTCTGATAGTTGTTTGCAGCGAAGCTGTTCAATGCTTGTTCAGTGGTGCCCATAGGGGAAGTCACGGCAAGGCGCAGTTGTTCAGGAGAGTGACTGCTTTGTTGCGCCATAACGGCCGCCCCAGCGGCCGTTTGCAAGACCAGAGCTTGGGCCTGATCAGCGTTAAGGCCCAGTTCTTGGGCGCCAGTTATCATGGCTTCCATCATAAGAAAATAATAGGCGGGGCCGCTACCGGATACTGCCGTAACCGCATCAATAAGTTGTTCATCCTCAAGCCAAATACAGATGCCTACGGCTTGCATTATTTGTTCGGCTAGGCTTTTCTGTTGGCTGCTGACTAGTTCGTTGGCATGCAAGCCGCTGGCTCCCATACCCACTAGCGAAGGGGTATTAGGCATGCATCGCACCGTAGCGCAGTGTTTACCTAACCAGCCATTGATGCTTTCGGCTAAGACGCCAGCCGCCACGGAAATGATTAGATGCCGTTGCGGATCTATGGCATCACTTAAAGCTTGGATGGTGTTTTGCATCATTTGTGGTTTTACCCCCAGAATGATGATATCAGCCTGTTGGCAGGCATCTTGGTTATCTAGGCTGACGCTAATACCTGTGGTTTCAGATAGGACCTGCAATTTGCTGGATGTGCGACCAGTAGCGATGATTTTGTTGGCCTCATAGCCTTGTTGTAACAGGCCCTTTATGATGGCTTGCGCCATATTTCCAGCGCCAATAAATGCAAGGACTGGGAGGGTGTTTGGCATAGAGCTAGTGGTGGTTGTCATAAAAGTATCCTTGTTAAAAACGGGGCTATGGCATTGCTATGAGCCATCACACAGGAGTTGCACGGGGGCCAAAAATATCGGTACCAATGCGCACCATGGTAGCACCATGAGCAATGGCTAGCTCTAAGTCCCCTGACATGCCCATGGACAACTGCTTAGCATGGGGGTAAAGGACTTGCAGTTCATGCAGTGCTTGCACCATGCTGGTGAACATTTCGGCTTGCGCGGCTTCTGGTTGATTGGCGGCAGGTATACACATGAGGCCTTGAAGCTCAAGGTTGGGTAGGTCATTGACCTTAGCTGCTAAGATAGGCAGCTGCGCCAGAGTGACACCGGATTTGTTGTCTTCGTTACTGATATTAACCTGAATACAAACTTTCAGCGGAGGCAAGTGAAGTGGCCGCTGATCGTTTAGGCGTTGAGCTATTTTTTCTCTTTCTAGTGTATGTACCCAGGCAAAATGTTCGGCAATGGTTTTGGTTTTGTTACTCTGGATGGCACCAATAAAATGCCAGATAATATCTTTATTTGGGTTATTAGCTATTTTGTCCAGGGCATCTTGCAGGTAGTTTTCTGCAAAGTGCCTTTGGCCATGGGCATAGGCTTCTAAAACCATGTTTAAGGGTTTGGTTTTGCTAACCGCCAGCAATTGCACCTGGTGTGCTGGCCGGCTAGATCGTTGGCAGGCCTGGCTGATACGTTGTTGCACGCTAGTTAATTGTTCGGTTACGCTCATGATAGTGCACAGCTGGTTAGAAGGTAACTAATTGTAACCTTTCTGACGGTTTTTATAAGTGATTATTTCAGGCTTGCGACATGGATTTTGTAATTCAGGACTATTTGCTTGTAGTTATTATATATAATCTTTACCATGCCAGAGACAGTGTGTTGATTAGTGTCTCTGGTGTTTGCCTGATAAACAATCGATACAGATAACATAATGAGCCCGCGTGATAACTAGCGCTAAGAGTGAAGTACCGTGAAGCAAGAGAGTCAACCCGTCATTGAAGTACGTGAGCTGCATAAGTCCTATGCTGACCTGGAAGTGCTAAAGGGAGTGGATCTTGTGGCGCCACGGGGCCACGTATTAAGTCTGATTGGCTCATCTGGATCGGGTAAGTCGACGCTTCTACGTTGTGTTAACCTGTTGGAATTCAGCCAGCAAGGTGACATTTTGTTTGAGTCTGAAAGTGTTCGCTGGAAAGGAACGGATGCTGATCGTCAGCCTGCTAGTGCGGAGCAGTTACTGCGTATTCGTACCAATTTATCCATGGTGTTCCAGCAATTTAACTTGTGGTCACACATGACCATCTTGCAAAATGTCATGGAGGCGCCGGTTACTGTTTTGGGGCGTGAAAAGAGTGAAGTGGAAACCATGGCCCGTCATTACCTGCAACAGGTTGGTATTGACGACAAGTGTGATGTTTTTCCTGCACAGCTTTCAGGTGGCCAGCAACAGCGAGCAGCGATTGCTAGAGCGTTATGTATGGAGCCGCGCGCGCTACTGCTCGATGAGCCAACATCGGCTTTAGACCCAGAGTTACAGCAAGAAGTAATTAAGGTAATTAAAGATTTGGCAGTGGAAAATCGCACCATGATCTTGGTCACCCATGATATGAGTCTAGCGCGAGATGTGTCTGATCATGTTATCTTCTTGCATCAAGGAAAAATCGAAGAGCAGGGTCCGCCGACTGCGCTATTCGACAACCCTCAATCCCCGCGTTTACAGCAGTTTCTAAGTGCAACTGCTGTAACGTAAATAATAATGTAATAACAAGAGGACTATGGTTTTGAAAAAACTACTTCTAACAGTGGCCCTAGTGGCTGCAGCAAGCCCTGTTTGGGCCGGTGATGTCGTGCGTATGGGTACCGAAGGTGCTTATCCTCCTTATAACTTTATCAACGATGCTGGTGAAGTTGACGGTATGGAGCGTGAACTGGGTGATGAGCTTTGTCGCCGTGCTAGTTTGACTTGTGAGTGGGTCACCAACGACTGGGATTCCATTATCCCAAACCTTGTGTCTGGTAACTATGACACCATCATTGCGGGCATGTCCGTGACGGATGAGCGTGATGAGGTGATTGACTTTACCCAAGCATATATTCCCCCCGAACCTTCTGCATACCTAGCTATGGACAGTGGTTTGGATGTTTCCGGTGGCGTGATTGCTGCTCAAACTTCGACTATTCAAGCGGCCTTTATCGCCCAACAAGGCTGGACTTTGGTTGAATTCGCAACCCCAGAAGAAACCATTTCCGCCGTGCGTAACGGTGAAGCTGACGCCGTATTGGCAGACTCTTCATTTTTGGCTGACCATGCCACAGACGGTTTGGTTTTCTTAGACCGCACAGATTCTATTGGTGGTGGCGTAGGCATGGGCGTGCGCGAATCTGATGGTGAATTGCGCGGCAAGTTCAATGCTGCCATTGACAGCATGAAAGAAGATGGCTCGCTAAATGACCTGATCACCAAGTGGGAAGTGGGTGATACCTGGTAAGCAATGATTTTTATTCATTGTTGCTAATTTTAGCCTAATCGTAACTTTGCCCAGTCTGGTAGTAATGCTAGGCTGGGCGAAGCATTATTAAGATTATACTATGTTTGATTTTTGCGCGGATCCTTCTTCTTTGGAAGGGGCTTCATGGTTAGCCTGTTATTTAACGACAGGTAAACACATGAATCTCTATTGGTCGATATTGACGGTGCTGGCCTTGTTGTTGGTTACAGCCCCCTCAGCCTTGGCTTTTGGCTTTGCAGGAGCAACGGCTGCGCGCAGTCAGGTATTTCCCCTACGTTGGTTAGGAAAAGCGTATATCGCCATCGTTCGTGGTGTGCCTGATATTGCTTTTTTCCTATTCTTTGTTGTGGCCTTGGATCAGGGTTTTGAATGGATGCGTCACCAGGTATTTTGTCCCGAATGGGTGGAGCCGATTCGCCAAGGTAACGACTTTGTGGTGTGTAAAGCGGCGAAGCTTCCTTTGTCTAGCTCTCCTCAGTGGATACACGAAGTGTATGGTTTTTTCTTGGCTGTTTTGACCTTTGCTATCGTATTTGGTGCCTTTGCTGCGAACGTGATTTATGGGGCTATGCAAGCGGTGCCAAGGGAACAGTTGGAAACAGCAGAAGCCTATGGCATGAATCGCAGGCAACTATTTTGGCGTATTTTGATGCCACAGATGTGGCTTTATGCCTTACCCGGCTTGTCCAACTTATGGGTGATATTGATTAAGGCCACCCCTTTGCTGTTTTTGCTGGGAGTGGAAGACATCGTCTATTGGGCGCGTGAGCTTGGCGGTACTAAAACACCACGCTTTTCAGAATACCCTCATGGGGATTGGCGGGCTTGGTACTTTCTTGGCTTACTAGTTTTCTACCTGTTGTTTACCTACTATTCTGAACGTGTATTGGCACATATTAATAGGCGCCTACAGCGTGGCCAAGCGACCATGGGGGCAACATCATGAGTTGTTGGCAGACAGTACAAGATTATGGTTTGCGGTCCATTGGCATCGGCGAGCGCTTGTTACCAAAATCTGATATAACTTTCTGTGAGCAGGCCACCCTGATTGGCTCTGGCTTAATCTGGAATGTTTATTTTGCAGTATTGGCTTTGCTGGTAGGTTTTTTCTTGGCCGTTGCCTTGGCGTTGGGGAAAAATTCTCACAACCCATGGTTGCGTCGACCGGCAGAATGGGTCGTTTTCTTATTCCGCGGGTCACCCTTGTTTATCCAATTCTTTTTTGCGTATTTTGCCTTTTTGGCGCTCAAAAAAATGGGTTTGATAACCTGGCTAACATCGGCTCAGTCAGGTGCCTTGCTAGTGCTGATATTGAATACGGCGGCCTATGCTGCTGAGATATTCTTTGGTGCTTTAAAGGCCATCCCTAAGGGGGAAATGGAAGCGGCTGACGCCTACGGTTTTAGTGGTTGGAACAAGTTTCGCTGTATCGTGTGGCCCAATATGCTGCGTTTGTCTTGGCCTGCTTACACCAATGAAGCCATTTTCTTGATGCATGCCACGGCGTTGGTGTTTTTTAGTGGTTTCCCAGCTTGGCAGCAAAAGGGTGACTCCCTCTATTACGCTAGTTACTTCGCCGACAAGACGTTCAACCCTTTTGTCCCTTATCCTATATTGGCTGTGTATTTTGTGCTGCTAACCCTAGTCATTATAACTGCCTTTGGCATCGTTAATGGCCGCTTGAACAAGCACCTGCCAAGTAATCAACGCTCGAAAATGAAATTGAAGCTTAACTTGATTCGCTAGAGCTAGTTAGCATGGTGCCTATGCTGATTGAATAAATAGGCAAGTTCATCGGCATTGGCTTCTAAGCTAGTTAGTAGCTGCGGATCAAATTGGCCTGGCCATAGGTAGCCATCTCCCCATAATAGCTTTTCGATGCTCACCTCATGAGTTTGCGCCTTGGCGTAGGTCTTTTGACGGCGCAAACCGATATAGCTGTCGTACAGTTTGGCCAAGCGAGCGATGGGGTCAATGCTATTGCCCTGCAGTTGCAAGGGGTAGCCACTACCATCATGATGTTCATGGTGTTGCAAGGCCACCTGGGCCGCTCTTTTATCAGTAGTGGAAAGTATTTGGGCGCCGGCTAAGGTATGGCAAGCGAGCTGGGCTTGCTGTAAGGGGCTTAGTTTAGTGCTTTCTTGTAGTTGCTTAAATGCTGGCAGTTGCAATGCAATATTGCGCCAAATTAACACCTGCTTGGCTTGTTCTTGCTCCTCTTGTGTCCACAGGTGGTCGCAGATTAAGTCCACAAATGGGCCGATCAAAAAGTCCTCAGGCGGCGTGGGTAGCTCTTGTGATTCTATGGCCAGTATATCAACTAGGGGCTGTGCGCCGGCTAGCCAGTTTTCTAATACTTTGCGTTCTAGGGGGGCGGTGGCAATATAGCCGCAACCCTGTTGCAGTACGGTAATGGTTTGTGCCACATTAAGCTGACTATCAAGTAACAGCCAGTGGCGAGGTGCAATGGCGGTGGTTTCAGTCATTTGTGTTAGGTGTGCGTAGTCCAATACTAATCGATCAGCTTTACCCAAATCATGGGTTAGTTCAAAGCCGAGTGCATCTACCCAGACCGCAAGTGCCGAGTTCAAGGAGGGGTCGAGTAAGCAGGCTATGTGTATGGACAATGGTTTTAGTCTAGGGATTGGGGAATAATAATGGTAAAACAGGTATGGTCAGGCTCAGACTGTAACTGTAATTGCCCTTGTAGTTCTGTCACCAGATCTCGGCATAGGGCTAGGCCTAATCCCGTACCTTGGTGACGCTTGCTGGTATAATAGGGCGCAAAGACCTGCTCTTGTAAATTGGCAGGAATGCCGGGACCATTGTCGGTGACTTGCACATGATACTCTTGGCTTTGATGTTTTAGTTCAAGTTGGATGAGGCCTTGGTTGCTATGTTCTAGGATAGCATCCCGGGCATTATTAATGAGATTGATCAGTACTTGTTCAAAGCGCTGTGCCTGACCAAATAGTAGACTGGTTGGCAAAGGTTCTTGCAACCTTAATTCAATTCTCTGCTGTTGTAACTGGCTGGCCAGTAACTTATGAATTTGCTTGAGGCTTTGGGCTAGGTCAAACTGGCGGTGATTAATGGGTTGGTGGCCAACCAACTGGCGCATGTTGAGAAGGGTGCTGGCACAACGATCTATCTGATTATCCAGTTCCTGCAGGTGTTGGCCGAGGTCATTAATAGCACCCGTTGCGGCAAGCTCTGCCAGGCCATATAAGCGCAAACGCATAGCGTTGAGGGGTTGGTTAACCTCATGGCAAATGCCGGCCATGACCTGACCAACAGACGCTAGTCGTGCATTGTGTTGCCATTGTTCAATTTGTCGCTGCCAATGAGATTGGGGCGTAATAATCCAGATCAGCAGATTGTTTGTGGCGGTCCCTAGCCATAAGTAGCCGGACTTAGGTATAGGGATAAATAGGGCCTGCTTGGTCTTGGCACCTTGCTGTAATTGTTGCCATTGAGTCAGACCCATAAGCGAGGCCAGTGTTTTGCCATCACCCTCAGCGCCAATGCCCAGTAATTGTTGAGTTGGTGCATTGGCCCTATAGCTATCTGTGTCTAGGTCATAATCCAGTTGGCTAAATGGCTGTTCAATCATTGATCAATCTGCTGGCTAATGGATTGCCTTAGCTATCAGTTCCTTTAATTCTTCCACCGGTATTGGTTTGTGCAAAATGGGCACTCCCTGAGGGACGCCGCGAGCGGCTATATCTTCATCACTCATGCCGGAGACAACAATTGGCGTTAGAAAATCGTATTGCTCATCATTTTGTAGCCTATCCAGTATAGCAAAGCCATCTAATTGTGGCATTTGTAGGTCGGTGATTAGGACGCAGGGTCGCATTGAGCCAACTTTCACCAAGGCATCGACACCATTGTTGGCAGTTTCCACGTGGAGGCTGGGATACCAACTGCTTACCAGCATCTTATACAATAGTAAGGTGTCCTGGTCATCATCAACTATGAGCACTGTGCTTTTACTAGTGTTGCTAAAAGGGCGCGGAATTGGGGTTTGTTTGTTCTGCTTTTCTTCTAGTAGTTGTTGTACTGAACCCACACTGATACGGCGGTGGCCACCCGCTGTTTTCCAAGCCTGTAAAGTGCCATTTTCGACCCATAGTTGTATCGTGCGTACAGATACATTTAACAAATTTGCCGTTTGCCGAGTGCTTAGTTCTGACATTTTGTTCAATTCAGCGGCATCCATAGTCTATCCTTTAACACATGTTCAAGAGCGTGATTACTATTATTATCAAAATTACTGATTTTTAATAGTGCTTTTTAAAACAAATTTTTAACATACGGTCAGTGTGGTGTAGCACTATGTGTTGCTAGGCCCGCTGCACGCCCAG
>JAAERS010000062.1 GCA_024230095.1 Gammaproteobacteria bacterium
CGGCAAGATGTGGGCTCCTTATTTTGATAATCTGACCAAAGCCGATATGGATATTGCGCGTAACCTGGGATTGATCACCTATGTCTGGACAGTGAATGATCTGGAGGATGTCGACAGAATGATAGATCTGGGGGTGCATGGCATTATTTCTGACTATCCACTAGAGGTTTTAACACATCTTCATGCACAGGGTAGGGCTGCTTCATTGCTTCCTCAGCAATAAATTTCCCGGCTAAAAGTTCTGTTAACGCCCATAAGCTTCGACTTATGGGCGTCCTATTCCTTGCCCTGTTTTACAGAGTGTCAAACTAACCCGTTTTTCATAATTGACCGTTTTCCAACAACAAACCACATTATTCTGTGCTATATCCCATAAAAAGCCCTTGATGTTTTAGACTAACACACATATGCTAATTTTAATGGGAGCAAAAAATGAACACTAATCAGGATTTATCAAGCAAACGCCTACAAAAAAGTGAGCGGCGAGAGCAGATATTATTGGAGTTGAGATTGCACCCTCATGTACGGATTTCCGACATGGCCGGGCGCTTTGGGGTTTCAAATGAAACAGTGCGTCGCGACATGGAGAGTCTTTCCAAGGATGGCCTGATAAGCCGTGCTCATGGTGGGGCATCGGCCAGTCATCAATACCCCGATTTCGATCAGCGTAGCTGTGACCGACTGGAAGAACGTGAAGCCATCGGCCGTCGGGCAGCTGCGCTTGTGGAGCCAGGTGATACTGTGATGATTGACAGCGGATCAACCACCGTGCAACTGGCGCGGTTTTTGGCCTATGCCGGTACACCCTGTACAGTAATTACTAATAGTCTGACCGTGGCTATGACATTAGGCAGGAGCAAGGTTGTTGAAGTCATCTTGTGCCCTGGGGACTATATGCCATCCGAAACGGCTGTATTGGGCACTGATACGATTGACTTTCTAGAACGGTACCATGTGGACCTTTGTATTCTTGGGGCGTCTGGGTTTTCGCAACAAGGGGTGTTTGAAACAGTGCGCGGATTTGCGGCTGTGAAACGTGCCATGTTGAGCAGCAGCGCCCAAGCACACTTGCTGATTGATAGCGGTAAATCCGGGTGTTCAGGCCTTGTCCGAGTTAGTCAGTTGGAAGCGTTGTCGTCAGTCATTATCGATCAAGCGCCTGAAGCGCAGTTGGCCGAAGCACTGGCGGCAGCAGAAGTGGAGGTGATTGTTGCCGAGAAATCGGTAATTTGAAACGTGATCAGTTATTGGTCGCTATTTATATATCAGGTGAATACCTGTAACTCTTTATTGGAGAAGAATTATGAATAAAAATAGGAAACTTAATCTTCCCGGTGTGCTTTTTACGGCACTTATATTTACTTGTGGAGGTGCGGTGGCCGCAGATTGCCCGCGTGGCACATTGGATGCGCGTTTTTGCGATGCGGATGGTGACTTGATTGCCGATATTCCTACAGATCCAGCGCAACTACTTGATCCAGAAACGCTAATATTTGCCTATACACCAGTAGAAGATCCAGCAGTATACAAGACTGCGTGGTCAGATTTTCTGACACATCTTGAGAAAGAGACAGGTAAAGATGTGATGTTCTTTCCAGTGCAATCGAACGCCGCTCAAATTGAGGCCATGCGCTCAGGTAGGTTACATATCGCAGGCTTTAACACGGGATCAAACCCTCTGGCAGTAAATTGCGCGGGGTTCCGTCCATTTACCATTATGGCCTCAGCAGACGGCAATTTTGGTTATGAGATGGAGATCATTACATACCCAGGATCTGGTATAGAGAAAATAGAAGACATTAAGAATAATAAGCTCGCTTTTACCTCTCCTACATCGAATTCGGGCTTCAAGGCACCATCAGCGATCCTGAAGGCTGATTACGATATGATCCCAGAGCGTGATTTCGAACCGGTCTATTCCGGCAAACATGACAACTCGATTTTGGGTGTGGCCAATAAAGACTATCCAGCTGCTGCTATCGCCAACTCCGTTAAAGCACGAATGATTTTGCGTGATGTAATCGAACCAGAACAGGTGCTAACGATATATAAATCGCAAACATTCCCAACTACGGGCTTTGGTGTGGTCTATAACCTCAAACCAGAACTGCAGGATAAAATTCGCAATGCATTCTTTAACTTTGAATGGGAAGGAACTACTTTGGAGGAAGAGTTTTCAAAATCAAATGAAGGTCAGTTTTTAGAAATGACCTATCAGAAATTCTGGGACGTGATTCGTAAGATCGATACGGCCAACGGTGTGAGTTACGCCTGTAAATAAGGCTGTTATGCCAGCGGCTCTTGATGAGGGCCGCCGGCATATTTTCTGCTGATATGGAATTTTCTCAGAGATAGGAGCGAACATGGTACGGCTAGAAAAGCTGACGAAAACATATAAAACTGGTGATCAGGCCTTGAAAGCGGTTGATCTGGATATTCCTGAAGGTCAGGTTTTAGCCTTGATAGGGCCATCTGGTGCAGGAAAATCTACTCTGATTCGTTGTCTAAATCGGCTGGTTGAGCCAACCGGAGGCAAAGCGTGGTTGGGTGAGACTGAATTGACTTCACTTTCACAAGGCAGATTACGAAAGGCCCGGCGCCGGATAGGTATGATCTTTCAGGAATATGCCTTAGTTGAACGCTTGACGGTAATGGAAAATGTATTATCTGGTCGATTGGGCTATGTCGGTTTTTGGCGCAGTTTTCTTCGACGCTACCCACAAAAAGATGTAGATGAGGCGTTCCGCTTGCTGGATAGAGTGGGTTTGTTACATATGGCTGACAAACGTGCCGACGAGCTTTCGGGGGGGCAGCGTCAGCGGGTCGGCATTTGCCGTGCCCTGATCCAAGATCCTGATCTATTGCTGGTGGACGAACCCACTGCCTCTCTTGACCCTAAGACCAGCCGACAGATTATGCGTCTTATAGTTGAGTTGTGCCAAGAACGTAGACTGGCAGCGATTATTAACATTCATGATGTGGCATTGGCACAGATGTTCGTACAACGAGTGATTGGATTGGAATTCGGCAGCGTTGTGTTCGATGGTGCTCCAGACGGGCTGACCCCGGATGTGTTAACCCAAATCTATGGCGAAGAAGATTGGGAAGCAACGATCCAGAAGGACGAGGGTAGGAGCAGCGAAGAAGTGGAGGAGTCGGCATGGTGATGTCGGTAGATCATGTCCAAAATTTACCCTCGCATAGTGAGCTTAAATATATGCTTGGTAGGCGTTGGCGTAAGCCGCGCTTTATTAAGAGATCATGGCTGCGCTGGTTGCTTGGAGTGGGTGCCCTAATCTATTTGATAGCCGCCGTGATGACAGTTGAAGTCAATTGGTCACGGGTCTATGAGGGGCTCGATCGAGGCTGGAAGTTTGTGTCAGCTTTTACCAGCCCTGATTTTGTGAGTCGCGGAAGCGATATTTGGGAAGGGATGTTGGAAAGCCTTATTATGACAGTAACCGCTTCGGTTGTGGGCATAGCCATCTCAATCCCCATTGGATTAGGTGCTGCGCGCAATATATCTCCCTTGCCTGTTTATCTGATTTGTCGTGGCATTGTGGCAATTAGTCGAGCGTTACAGGAAATTATTGTGGCGATTCTTCTGGTAGCCATTTTTGGCTTTGGCCCACTCGCCGGGTTCTTAACTCTTAGCTTTGCCACCATAGGGTTCCTGTCGAAATTGTTGGCGGAAGAGATAGAGGCGATGAGCCGGGTGCAGGCTGAGGCGGTTCGGGCTACGGGGGCGAGCTGGTTGCAATGGATTAATTATGGCGTTCAGCCTCAGGTGATGCCGCGACTAATCGGGCTTTCAATATATCGTATGGATATCAATTTTCGTGAAAGTGCTATTCTTGGTCTGGTTGGTGCAGGTGGCATAGGTGCGACTCTCAATACTGCCTTTGACCGCTATGAATATGATACTGCCGCAGCAATCCTAATCTTGATTATCGTGATCGTCATGGCTTTCGAATATCTGTCAGGTGTCATCCGGGCGAGGGTACAATAATGGTTACTTTACAAAAGGAAGGCGTGATGAGCTGGCGCCGACGTACCACAGGGCGGGCACTTTTAGGATGGTTCGGCTGGTTGATGGGTGTCGCGCTGTTCATGTATTGCTGGCAGCAGATTTCAGCATCGACCACATGGTTCTTTGTTTGGGATGCGCCTCGAGTTGCTGAAGATATCTGGAGCCGGGCTACACCGCCGCGATGGGAATATATCGCTAAACTGGGTCGTCCAATCTGGGATACGCTTAATATTGCCACATTGGGTACATTGATCGCACTGTGTTTCGCTGTGCCGGTGGCCTTTTTGGCCGCGCGCAACACCACTCCCTCGGCGTTGTTTATACGCCCCATTGCACTGTTGATTATTGTCTCATCCCGCTCTATTAATTCACTGATCTGGGCGCTATTGTTGATTGCTATCATCGGTCCTGGAGTATTTGCTGGAATTGCAGCCATTGCTATCCGCTCGATTGGGTTCTGTGCCAAGTTACTATATGAGGCCATCGAGGAGATCGACGAGACTCAGGTTGAGGCGATTGTTGCCACGGGTGCCTCCCGTTGGCAAGTGATGGCCTATGGCATTGTTCCACAGATTATGCCCGCATTTGCTGGGATTGCAGTATTCCGATGGGATATTAATATTCGTGAGTCTACTGTTCTGGGCTTGGTCGGAGCAGGTGGAATCGGCCTTCAGCTTTCTGCATCATTGAATGTGCTGGCTTGGCCACAAGTTAGCTTGATACTCTTGGTGATTCTAGCTGCAGTAGTACTTGGTGAATGGGTGTCAGCCAAGATCAGGGGCGCGATTATTTAACAATGATAAATGCCGAGACGGCTCTGGATCTATATGAGGCAGCACGGCACAGGTTGCCTAGAGTGAATTATAAAGGGGATTGCGTGCCGCTATCCGATCTGATGGAGTTGGCGGATAGATACGATATTTTGTTATTTGATGCCTTTGGTGTTCTTAATATTGGCGAGGAGGCTATTCCCGGAGTGCCAAAGCGCATCTTGGAACTACAAGCGGCTGGAAAACGCGTGATGGTGCTGACCAATTCTGCTTCCATGCCTCATTCTGCCTTGTTGGAAAAGTTTACTCGCCAGGGTTATCACTTTGCTCCTGAGGATGTTATCAGCAGCCGTGACGTGCTCTTGGCGCATTTTGCGCCGGCTGTTGGTGAATGTTGGGGAGTTATCGTGCCGCCTGAATTGCAAAAGGGCACGTTGGATGACTTTCCATTGACCTTTTTGGAAGATGATCCGGTGGACTATAAAGCTGTCAATGGCGTGCTTATGCTGGGTAGTGGTGGATGGACGGCCAAGCGTCAAGCTTTGCTCAACGAAGCTTTGTGCAGGCAACCACGGCCTTTGTGGGTAGGTAATCCGGATATTGTTGCACCTAGGGAAAGCGGCTTTTCTGCGCAGCCCGGCTATTTCGCACATCATTTGGCAGACCGGTCGTCAATTGTCCCCCGGTTTTTCGGGAAACCTTTTCGCAATATATACCATTATGCTTTTTCACGCATGGGATCTGAATTTGATCCTAAACGGACAGTGATGATTGGTGACAGTTTACATACAGATATCCTCGGTGCTCAGGCGTCAGGTATAGATTCAGCGCTGGTTGTGAATCATGGTCTTCTGGCGGAACTTTGCGCAACTGATGAAATTTGTAGAACGGCAATAAAGCCAGATTTTATTTTGACTGGACTCTAGTGCATAGGCTCGATGTTTGCTTATAGATATACGTTTGGATATGTGAACGATCTCCAGACAGAGTTTTACTTGGGCAGGATAGGATGTTGCCCAGTGTTCTTGAAAGGACGTGAGTAATGAATAACTGCCTGTTAGCAAATTCATCGCTACAGCGTCAGTCGCTTTGTTAGAAATAATAAAAAGTTGGGTATATATTTAAGAATTTAATTATGCAACCACTTTCACAACTACCACTGGCAACAGCAAGGTCTATCAACTTTGTGTTTGCTGATATTGATGACACCATCACTACCGAAGGGTGCCTCAGTGCCGCAAGCTATACAGCTATAGAAAACCTGACAGCCGCCGGCATCCGTGTTATTCCCGTAACTGGCCGGCCGGCCGGTTGGTGCGATCTCATAGCCAGATTGTGGCCTGTCGCAGGTGTGGTTGGTGAAAATGGAGCATTTTATTATGCCTACCAGAGAGCTGATCGCTCGATGGTAAGGGTATTTGCAGCCACTGAGCAGGAACGAAGTCGCAATAGACAAAAGTTGACACAAGTTCGTGAACAGATTTTGGCTGAGGTGTCAGGCTCAGCCGTTGCTGCTGATCAGTCCTTTCGCGATACGGATCTTGCCATCGACTTTTGTGAGGATGTGGCTCCTTTGGCTGATAAAGATGTGCAACGTATTCAAGCGATTTTTGAAGCCGCTGGTGCCGTTGCAAAAATTTCCTCCATTCATGTTAATGGGTGGTTTGGTACCCATGATAAGCTCACTATGACCCAACGGTTCTGTCGAGAAATACTGAAAGTTGAATTACATGATATTCTGGAAGAAGCCATGTTCGTTGGCGATAGCCCCAATGATGCCCCCATGTTTGCTCATTTTAAACATGCTTTTGGAGTCGACAATGTCAGGGATTTTGCGGCTATGGATGCTTATCCGGCATGGTTATCAAAGGGCCGTGGCGGAGAAGGGTTTGTAGAAATCGCCCATTGCTTGTTAACAGCAAGAGGTTGGTTGTAGACCTGTACGGGGTGGTGTGAAGTTTGGCTATACAAATCTTGATTGTTCGTATATGTTCGTTATGTAACTTGGCTTTAGTAATCTGAGTAATATTAGTCTGGCATATCATTACTACAGTTCCCACCTTTCGTGCACAAGTGTTACAATGCTGGCCAGCTTATATGTGAGTGGTCGAAGAGGAATTAGAGCAATGAGCCAGAGTCATCGTCATGCCTTGATTCTTGAAAAAATTCAAGCTAGTGGTTTTGTTAGCATCGACGAATTAGTGGAGTTTTTTCAAGTTACTCCCCAAACTATCCGCCGAGACCTTAATCAATTGGCGATGGAACAAAATATCTCTCGACATCATGGTGGTGCTGGGCTGGAAAGTAGTACGGTTAACACCTCCTATCAAATGCGCAAGGTGTTGAATCTTGAGGCCAAGGAAAAGATCGCTGCAGCGTTGGTAAAAATCATTCCTGATGGGGCATCGTTATTTATTAACATTGGTACTACCAATGAAATTATTGCCCGAGCCCTGTTGAATCATCGTGACCTTCAGGTGGTTACCAACAATCTTCATGTGGCATCAATACTTGGAGTCAAGGAAGATTTTTCGGTTATTATCGCTGGTGGTGAAGTTCGACACAGTGACGGTGGCGTTATAGGCGAAGCGACCAGCGACTTTATCAACCAGTTCCATATGGACTTTGGTATTATAGGTATAAGTGGTATTTTGTCCGATGGTTCGCTACTTGATTTTGATTATCGTGAAGTTCTTGTGGCTCAGGCGATTATTCAAAATTCACGTCAGGTATTGCTAGCTACTGACCATTCTAAATTTGGCCGCAATGCGATGGTTCGACTTGGCACTATTGGTCAGGCTGACCACCTTTTTACTGATACACCTCCACCAGAGGAAATAATGGCAGCATTGGATGAGTATCAGGTCATTCTTCACATGGTATAGATAGCGCTCTATACCAACATATTTTCAATAAAATCATCTGCTTATTCACTCGTTGTGTTCACTAATTACACAGCCTAGGAAGTTTCGTTCTGGTTGTAAATGTTCGAAAATGTTTGAAAATATTCCTAATTAAGCTTATACTCTATTCCAACAGGTTGGTTATGCAACATTGCTGCCGCAGAACATGGAATAGGGTGCAATAGGTAAGTGGAAAAGAAGTCAGAAGTTTTGGATTTATTGGTAGTTGGTGGTGGTGTTAATGGTGTTGGCATCGCTCTGGATGCCGCCGGTAGGGGTTTAAGTGTCAGTCTGTGCGAAATGCACGATCTGGGTTCAGCAACCTCCTCCAATAGCAGTAAGTTAATACATGGTGGCTTGCGCTATCTGGAACACTATCAGTTTCGGCTGGTGCGCGAAGCATTAGCGGAACGAGAAGTTTTGCTTGCTAAGGCCCCGCATATCATGTGGCCCCTGCGTTTTCGTTTACCACACCGCCCGCATTTGCGCCCATTATGGATGATTAGAGCCGGACTTTTTCTCTATGACCATTTAAGCAAGCTAAAAAATTTGAAACCTTCGATAGGAATTAAATTTAATAATACTAGCCCTCTGCGTACAGAAATTACCCGTGGTTTTGAGTATTCCGATGCCTGGGTGGATGATGCTCGTTTGGTAGTCCTTAATGCGATGGCTGCCAGAGATAAAGGGGCTAAGATTCATACTTACACTCGGTGTGTCAGTGCCGTACGAAAAAATGCTTTATGGCATGTGACGCTGGAAAATCAGATTACCGGTGAACAGCAAGTTTGTACGGCTCGGGTGTTAGTTAATGCTGCAGGTCCATGGGTGGTGGATTTTTTCCAGGAGGCTCTAGCTGCCAAAGCACCCAAACAGATTCGCCTAGTCAAAGGCAGTCATATCATTGTACCTAAACTGCATGATGAACCTGAGGCTTATATATTGCAAAATGCAGATGGTCGTATTGTGTTTGTCATACCCTATGAGGGGGAGTTTTCTCTGATCGGTACTACCGATGAGGAATATAATGGGGCACCGGACAAGAGTCGTATTTCTGACCAGGAAATCGAATATTTAATATCGGTTACCAATAGTCATTTTAAGCAAGAAATTGGTAAGCAGGATATTGTTCACACGTATTCGGGAGTGCGCCCTCTAATTGATGATGAGTCAGTTAATGCCCAGGCTGTTACCCGTGACTACAGTTTTGAAATCGACAGACCCAAAAAGGATGCGCCTCTGGTATCGGTATTTGGTGGCAAAATAACTACCTATCGTAAATTGGCAGAAGCAGTAGTGGATGCTATCGCCAAGCTCTTTGATCAGGCTGGTGAGCCTTGGACCCATAATGCCCCTCTGCCTGGTGGTGAATTTACTGACCCTAAGCAACTTGGAAACGAATTGAAAGGAAAATTTCCATGGTTGCCAGAAATGGTTATTGGCCGCTATGTTCGCTGTTATGGCACTTTGAGCTACGTGCTCTTGGAAAATGCTAATTCATTAGCGTCTATGGGGCGTGACTTTGGTGCCGGTCTATTTGAGAAAGAAGTAGAGTATCTGGTTGAGCATGAATGGGCGCGAAGTGCAGAAGATATTATTTGGCGTCGCACCAAACTCGGTTTGTTTATGCAGGATGCGGAAATCTATGAGCTAGAGTGTTTTCTCAAGGCCATAAAGCCCACAAGGGATATCACACCTGAATCCCAAGTCGCATAGGGACGCTGTGACAGGGTCCCTGAAGGGTGGGTTACCACAGTGCATTTTTAAGCGCTTGGTTTGCCCCCCCCTTATCAATACTTTCAATACCCAGACAATAGTTTGATTGTCTTACCTTGTATTTAAGTCTTATTTGCACAAGGCATTGGGTGTAGTGAGTCTAAATAAATAAAATCGCAAATTCTTATAGGATCAAAGTGACTGGCACCAAAGTAATTATAGATTTGTTCGGTAGTGTAGCCCTTCTATTGTGGGGATTGCATATGGTTCGTAGCAGCATTATCCAGGCTTATGGTGGTTCACTGCGGGCATCGTTAAGGAATTTTCTAGATAACAGGTGTAAGGCGTTCGTCGGTGGTTTGGGTATCACATTACTTCTACAAAGCAGTACTGCTACAGCCTTGTTGGCCAGTTCCTTTATCACTAGCGTGCCGGCTCTGGGATTATTGCTGGGTGCCGATGTAGGCACGGCATTAGTTGCTCAAGTCTTGTCTTTTAAGCCATTTTGGTTGTCACCTATGCTCTTGTTTACGGGCTTTGTTATGTTTAGCCAGCTGTCCAGAGAGCGGGACAAGCAGTGGGGTATGTTTTGTATTGGTCTTGGACTGATGCTGCTGGCGCTGCAACTGATTTTGTCTGCATCTGGCCCTATGCGGGATTCCGATATTGCTCAAGGGGTACTGGCTGCCTTGGCTAGTGATCCCATATTGGCAGTACTGGTGGCAGCCATCTTTACCTATATGGCTCATTCTAGCCTTGCCATTATTCTGCTGGTCGTATCACTTGCGGGAACAGGTGTTCTTGGTGTCCCAGTGGCGTTGACTTTGGTGTTGGGGGCAAATCTTGGGGGTGCCTTGCCAGCTGTGATGGCTACCATGAATAAAACCCCTGAGGTTAGGCGGCCACCAATTGGAAACTTCTTGTTCAGACTTTTTGGTTGTATCTTAGTGCTTCCTTGGCTTGGCCAAGTCGAACTATTGCTGCCGCTGATAGAACTGGATGCTGGACGACAAATAGTCAACTTCCACCTGCTATTCAATTTAGTATTGGTGGCTGTCGCATTGCCGCTGGTGCACCTGATGGCACAATTGACCGAGGCGCTATTGCCAGCTGAACTTAATGATGAACAGGAATTTAAGCCTCGTCATTTAGATGCGGCTGCATTGGAGGTGCCAGCTCTGGCTTTGTCCAATGTTGTGCGGGAAATATTACGCATGGGCGATACTTTGGAGTCAATGATTAGCTCTACTCTTGATGCGCTAAAGAACGAGGATCAAAATCTGGTTCAACAGATGAAAAAATCGGATGACCTTATTGATGACTTCCATGAAAAAATCCATCTTTATCTTACTCAGTTAAGTCGCGAATCATTGAATGAGAAAGATAGCCGCCGCTGTAATGAAATTATGGCTTTCGCCACTAATCTAGAACATGTTGGCGACATTATCGAACGCAGTCTAGCTCTGTTGATCGCCAAGAAAAACCAGCAACAGTTGCATTTTTCTGCAGGTGATAAGGAAGAAATAAAGCAACTTTATTTGTGCGTGCAAACCAACATGAAGCTGGCATTTAGCGTGTTTTTGTCTGGTGATTTGAATAGTGCTCGCCACTTGCTTGAGCAAAAAACTGAGGTTCGGGATCTGGAGCACGGTGCGGTTAACCGCCATCAGAAGCGTCTGCGTGAGCAGGATCACCATGATATTAACGTCAGCGCGTTATATCTTGATATTCTGCGCGATTTAAAAAAAATCAATTCTTGTTTGGTATCGGTTGCCTATCCGATTCTTGACCATGCAGGGGAATTACGAGACAGCCGGTTGCGGGTAAGTCATTCATAATGTGCAGTCCGAAGACCGTGACCTATGTTGGCAAGTGGCTTTTGGCAGATAGTTGTATGACCTTGTGGCGCCCCATCAATAGCGCCAGTGGTTGGTTCACACAAACCGCATGGACAAATCGATAGACTGGCAATCCTTGGTCAACGCCCCGATGGAAATATAATCGACACCGGTTTCAGCTATGGGTATGAGGGTCGTGTTGGTGATGCCACCAGAAGCCTCTAGTTTGGCTGTGCCTTTTGCTAGTCGCACGGCAGCTCGCATGTCCTCAAGGCTGAAATTATCCAGCATAATGGTGTCTGCTTTGGCCTCAATGGCTTGTTTCAGCTCAGCCATGGATTCCACCTCCACTTCTACTGGCTTACCCGGTGAGTTGCTGCGGGCGGTGTTGATGGCTTGGGCAATACCACCACAAGCCGCGATGTGATTTTCCTTAATAAGATAGGCGTCGTACAAACCGATACGGTGGTTGTGGCAGTTGCCGCAACTAACGGCGTATTTTTGCGCTTTACGCAGGCCCGGTATGGTCTTACGCGTATCCAACAACTTCACTGGTGTATGGGCTACTAGACTGGCGTAATAGGCGGCTATGGTGGCGGTGCCAGACAAACATTGCAAAAAATTTAACGCACAACGTTCGAAAGTTAACAAGCGGCGGGCAGAGCCCGTTGCTTCAAACAAGGTTTGGTTGGCTTGGGCGCGATCACCATCCGCTACATGCCATTGGATTTGGATATTGCTATCTATTTGCTTGGCCACCTCATTTACCCAGTCTATACCGCAAATAGTGGCATCTTCGCGAGTAATAACACGAGCGTGAGCCTGTTCGTTGGCAGGGATAAGCGCCGCGGTGATATCGCCAGTACCCAAGTCTTCTTCTAGGGCAGTGGTAACATTGATGATTAGGTCGCTTTTCAGGTTTTCGCTCATGGTGTGCTCAGGGCAATGTATCTGTTTAAAAGAGGGCTGGCATTTTAACACAGCCACAAAAAGGAGCAATTGCTGACCGGTCAAAAGGCCTATTAACAGTGAGTAGTCACAGAATTATGGCTAAAGTAATAGGAATAGTCAGCACGGCAGATAGGTTGCTGATTAATACGATAGCGGCTACGCGCTGGGGCTCCTGTTGCAACTGCTCTGCTACCATGTAATTGAGCACGGCTGGGGGTAACACTGAAAATAATAGGAGCGCAGTATAGTGCTCACTGGAGAGGTCTATAAATAGTGGTACTGTTAATGCCATGGCCAGACCTGACAAAGGGCACAAGATGGCACCAGCTAACCCTAGGCGCCAGTCCTGGAAGTTTACATCCAGCATGCGCATACCAAGAGTAAATAGCATCAATGGTATGCAAATTTCACCCAGCATGGAGAGGGGGATTTGTATTACTTCCGGGGGTCTTACGCCAGTACTCGCAAGCGCCAAGCCCGCTATGGTGGCAATGATCATAGGTTGGCGGAACACCCCGATTATGCCTTTGTTGGGGCGAATAAGGTACACCCCAAGAGTGAAATGCAAAATCATTTCTACTAGAAAAAATACCATGGCGACGGCTAAAAAATCACTACCAAAGGTTAGTATCATCAGGGGGATGCCTAAATTGCCCACATTGTTAAACATCATGGGCGGCACCAAAGTCTTCACTTGCCAGGGTGATAATTTAATAATTGGCCAAAGCACTAGACCGGAGCCAATAATGACCCACGTAGCGGCGGCTGCCAATTGGCCAAGATGGACGATATCGACACTTCTATCTATCAAAACAGAAAAAACCAGCATGGGTACAAAAACATCCATATTGACCTGGTTGAGAATGCTGATATCTGGCTTGCGCCATAGGCCATAGAGTGCGCCTATTGAGACTACGCCAATGATGGGTAGTACAATGCTAAGGACTCTTTCTGCTATCGCCAGATCGATCATTTATGTGCCTATGGGTATTTATGGTTAAAAAAAACGCCTCGGAGTGTGGCTCAGAGGCGTTAGTTAGATTGCTTTTTGGGCTAGACCATACAGTCGATAACTTTATGGCCTAGCAAAGGCTAATTGCCGTAGGCTACGGCAGGCAACCACAAGGAAATTTCTGGCCAGAATAGCAGGATCATCATGCCTGTTAACTGGAGTCCAATGAATGGCACCACACCTTTGTAGATGTCAGTTAACTTGACTCCTGGAGGGCAAACACCTTTGAGGTAGAACAAGGCAAAGCCAACGGGCGGGGTGAGAAAGCTCGTTTGCAAGGCCATGGCCACCAGCATGACGAACCATACCAACTCAGGATTGTCCACAACACCATAGCCGTTGATATCCAGGCCAAGGGCAGAGATAACCGGGGCTAGTAGTGGCAGTACAATGAGGGTGATTTCGATCCAGTCGAGGAAGAACCCCAGTAGAAAGATAATGCCCAATATAAACAGGATGATGCCATAAGGACCAAAAGGTAAACTAGTCAAGAAGGATTCAATTAGTTCATCTCCACCTAGTTCGCGCAAAACTAATGCAAAACAAGTGGCACCGATAAAGATAGCAAAGATGTAAGCCGTTGTATTATACGTGCCTAAAACCGCTTCTTTGAGGACACTTAGCTTAAACTTACCGTTGTACATTGCTAACAAAGTAGCACCCAGTGCACCTACGCCAGAGGCCTCAGTAGGAGTGGCTATGCCGGCAAATATGGAGCCTAAAACGGCAAAAATCAATAACAGGGTGGGTAGTACGCTTTGAATAACCCGCAATACTACGCCCCAATCAGGAGATTTTGCATCTTTTGGTAGTGGCGCATAGCTAGGTTTGAAGATGCCCACTGCCAAGATGTAAATAATGTACAGAGAGCCCAAGATGATGCCTGGGAATACCGCCCCCATAAATAGGTCACCAACGGACAAACCGAGTTGGTCAGCCATGATAACCAGCATGATACTAGGTGGAATCAAGATGCCTAGGGTACCTGCGCTGGCAATAGTACCTAAGGCCAAAGGCATATTGTAGCCTTGTTTTTGCATGGCCGGTAAGGACATGACGGCCAGTAGTACCACAGAGGCACCGATGATACCTGTTGAGGCCGCAAGGATAATGCCGATGGAGATGACGGTAATGGCTAGTCCACCTCGAACCTTGCCAAACATGTCTTGTAATGCGTTCATCAGGCGCTCAGCGACCCCTGATTTGTCCAGCATAATGCCCATAAATATAAACATGGGTAGGGCAACCAAAATCCAGTTGTCCATGATTTTGAAGACTCTGTTGACAACTAGGCCCAGAGTGGTCATATCCAGCCCTGTCCAAGTGCCCAGGTAAATATCCGCTAGGTAACCCGCCACGCAGAAGATGACACCGACGCCACCTAGCACCCAGGCTACGGGAAAACCGGTAAATAGCAAAAGAATAAAACTGCCAAACATGGCAAGTACGAGAATCTCATTGGCTTCCACGATTAAGCTCCTTCAGATACAGGTGTACGTAGCAGGTGGATGCATCGTGAAATGCGACCTACAAAAGCAAATAACAATAATCCGCAACTAAGGGGAATAACGGCCTTGATGGCCCAGGTGTATGGCAGTCCTGATGGTGACCAGGATCTCTCACCGACACGCCATGACTCATAGACAAACTCAAAGCTGTTCAAGAATAAGGTGCCGATAAACGGTATGGCCAGAAACAACATCCCCAAAATTTCTATCCACTGTTGTGTGCGAATGTTTAGATTGTGATGTAAAAGGTCTACACGAACATGTTTGTCTAATACTTGCGTATAAGCCATGCCAAACATAACGCCAATGGCGTATAGGTGCCACTGAAGCTCTTCTAGAGCGATAAGGCCGGCGTGAAAGCCGCGGCGTAAGACTATTTGGCTAATAATGGCAATAATTAGCAGCACATAAGTCCAGGCAATAGCATTACTGAGACGTTTAATGCCTGTGTCGATGCTATCGGCTACGGTGAGTAATACCGATTCGTTCATGTCGGTCTCCAGAACATATTAAAAAAAGGGCGTATCCAAGCATATTATTTATCATATACGACCTGGATACGCCAGTAAAAAGAGCCGCCTATTTCTAGGTAGCTCTTCTAGGAGGTTCTATATTAAGAAAATATAGTTACTTGCGTGGTAAGAACGCGTTGGTTTCCCATAGGTCGTAACCTGCACGGAATTCGGACAGATCAGCGTATACCTTGGCGAAGAAAGCATCTTCAGTTGCGAACTCAACAGCAACTTGATCCCAAGTTGTCTTGAATGTGTTCAGCATATCATCGCTCCAGTACATGATCTTCACGCCGTTCTCTTCAGCTTTAGCCATAACGTCGAACTGAGACGCTTCACCTTCAGCGAAGGAGTTAGTCAAAGATGCGCGACAAGACATTTGAACAACTTTCTTTTGACGGTCAGACATCTTGTTCCAAGCATCGCCGTTGATCAGCAATTCGAACAAGGTGGCTTGTTGATGCCAGCCAGGGAAGTAGTTGTACTTAACGATCTTATGCAGACCCAAACGCTGGTCGATAGCTGGTTGGGAGAACTCGGTTGCATCGATAGCGCCTTTTTCTAGAGCACCAAAGATTTCACCACCTGGCAGACCTACTGTGCTTACGCCCAGTTTTTCCATTACCTTGGCACCTAAACCGAAGAAACGCATGTTCAAGCCTTTCAGGTCTTCAGGTGAGTTGATTGGGTTGGCGAACCAACCAGATGTTTCTGGAGATAGAATGGCACAAGGCTCAACGTGAACGTTATAGCCGTTGCTGTCATACATTTCCTGATAAAGCGCTAGGCCGTTACCGTACAGGATCCAAGCTAGGTACTCACCGGCTTCTGGGCCGAAAGGTACGGAAGAGAAGATAGGTGCAGCAGGCATTTTACCAGCATGGTAACCAGCCGTGGTGTAACCGGCGTTCACTTTACCACTGGATACGGCGTCTAGAATTTCTGGTGTAGATACCAGTTTCTTAGGCTCGTAAAACTTCATCTTCAAAGTGCCATCGCCTAGAGCGTTAATGGTGTCTTGAATTTCGATGATTGGGCTACCTAGAGCCGGTAGGGTTGATGGGAAGGCAACTGGCGTTTTCAGCAGGATGTTGTTCTCCACTGTTGCGGCTGTTGCAGAAGCTGTCGCAAGGGTAAGTGCGGCAGCAGTCAGTGTAGTCTTGAGTAGCTTCATGGTGTTCCTCAAAAGATTTAGTTTTTTTTATGACCACATGGAAATATTCCAGTGGTTCCTTTTCCAAAATGGTTAATTGGTCATACCAATGTACCGAATGGTGACTACAAGGTAAAATGAATGCCTATGCTTTGTCAACTATTTTTTTAAAACCCCCGTTTTAATGGGTTAATAAAAATAATAGAAAACTGATAGTAGTTGACCAATTATAAAAAAAACAGTAGTTTTAAAGGTAGTGTTAAATTGGTATTACCAAAAATCAGCATACTATGTTTTTTTGTTAGCGTAGTAAGGTGTTAGTTAAATGGCGTTTGCTTGTTGTTGGTAGAAATAAAAATTAGAATGACGAGTAATGCTAACAAATGAACCTGAACCCAATGGCTTATCAGCGCGTTAAACAACCAAAAATATCCGATGTGATCATGGAGCAGTTGGAGGCTATGATACTAGAGGGTAGTCTCAAACCAGGGCAAAAGTTGCCACCAGAAAGAGAGTTGGCCTTGCAGTTTGAGGTATCGCGTCCCTCCTTGCGGGAGGCTTTACAGAAACTGGCTGCACGGGGGCTAATTATTATTCGCCAAGGTGGCGGGTCTTACGTCGCCGAAAGTGTTGGTAATAGTTTTGTGGATCCGCTATCACAGTTGTTTGCCAGTCATCCTGAAGCTCAGTATGATTTGTTGGAGTTTCGTCATGCCTTAGAGGGCGTGACGGCCTATTACGCTGCGTTACGCTGCACGCAGACTGATAGAGAACGTTTACGTGCCTGTCATGAGTATTTGCAAGAAGCCCATGACGCTAAGCAATTTGCTAAGGAAACCAAAGCGGATGCCGATTTTCATCTGGCCATTGCGGAGGCGTCTCATAATGCCGTATTGCTGCACACCATGAGAGCCCTGTTCACATTGTTGCAAAAAAATATCTACAGCAATTTAGAAAGTATTTATCCAAAGCGGGATACGCGCGCTTTGATTCACGAGCAGCATAGTGTGTTGTTGCAGGCTATCTTAGATGGTGACCCAGAGGCAGCGCGCAATGCAGCGCACGATCATTTAGTTTTTGTGGAAGAAGCGATTGTTGAGCACGGTAAAGAAAGTACACGCTTGCAGCGAGCTATGCGGCGGTCTACATCTTAATTGCTCAGAAAAGAAAAATAGTTTTATTTGTAAATATATTACAGATACTTATATTATTGGCTAATATATAGCCTTTTTTGCTATCATGTTGTAATATATTTACAAGAAAACAAAAAGCCCCGCAATGAATGGGGCTTTTTATCATGCAAAGGCAACTGCCAGACTCACCCTAAATTGCGCAGTTCTTGTCGCCTTTGTGCAAGGCTGGTCTCCAAAAGAGGCCGGGTAAAGCTAATATATCCACAGTTACCCTGTGGGTTGTATACGAAAAGCAGGAGAAGTGCGTGAGCTCCCTATCTGATATTGATCCTATCGAGACACAAGAATGGCTGGACGCTTTAGAGTCAGTCATTAAAAACGAAGGCGCCGAACGTGCCCGTTATATTCTTAGCAAGTTAGGCGAAAAAGCGCGTGCCGAAGGGGCTGAGCAAGAGTGCGCTTTAACGACGCCCTATGTGAATACCATTTTGCCTAAAGACGAGCAGCGTATGCCGGGCGATTTGTTCATGGAGCGTCGGATTCGTTCCCTGATTCGCTGGAATGCTATGGCAATGGTGCAGCGGGCCAATGACAATGATGATGGCTTGGGTGGTCACATTTCCAGTTTTTCCTCATCTGCCACCTTGTACGACATTGGTTTTAACTACTTTTTCCGCGGAACCACGGACAAGCAAGAAGGGGATTTGGTTTTTTTCCAGGGCCATATTGCTCCAGGTATCTATGCTCGTTCTTATTTGGAAGGCCGGCTTACAGATGAACAGATGGACAACTTCCGCCGTGAAGTTGATGGCAATGGTTTGTCCTCCTATCCTCATCCTTGGTTAATGCCTGACTACTGGCAATTTCCAACGGTATCTATGGGCCTTGGCCCTATTCAAGCCATCCACCAAGCTCATATCATGCGCTATCAACAAAATCGAGATTTGGTTGATAATGGTGACCGCAAAGTATGGGCTTTCTTGGGCGATGGTGAGACAGATGAGCCAGAAACGCTAGGCTGTATTTCTCTTGCCGGTCGTGAAAAATTAGATAATCTCATTTTTGTTGTGAATTGCAATTTGCAGCGTTTAGATGGTCCGGTTCGCGGTAATGGCAAGGTTGTACAAGAACTAGAAGGCATCTTTAAAGGTGCCGGCTGGAATGTGATCAAAGTCATGTGGGGGCGCCATTGGGACCCACTGTTTGAAAATGATCACGATGGCTTATTGCAAAAGCGCATGAACGAAGTAGTAGATGGTGAGCTACAAAACTACAAGGCCATGGGGGGGGCGTATACCCGTGAAAACTTCTTTGGCAAATATCCAGAGTTAAAAGAGCGCGTTGCCCACCTTTCTGATGACGATATTATGAATCTTAACCGTGGAGGTCATGACCCTTATAAGGTATATGCTGCTTACCACGAAGCTTTCCACACTAAGGATCGTCCGACTGTAATTCTTGCCCAGACCGTAAAAGGTTATGGTATGGGTAAGTCTGGTGAAGCTAAAAACCCAACTCACTCGCTGAAGAAATTGGGTATGGATGACATGATGTCGTTCCGCGATCGTTTTAGCATTCCATTGAATGATGATCAATTGAAGTCGGTGCCTTATTATCGACCCCATGAAGACTCTCCAGAAATGAAGTACATGCGTGCTCGGCGTGATAGTCTGGGCGGCGTATTCCCATCTCGACGGGCTGACTTTGAAGCCTTGCAGGTGCCCAAATTGGAGGCCTTAGGCAGTCAACTTAAGTCCAGTGGGAAGCGACAAGTCTCCACCACCATGTCGTTTGTACGTACATTGACAACCTTGGTTAAGGACAAAGAAATCGGTCAGCGTATCGTGCCTATTATTCCGGATGAGGCGCGTACCTTTGGTATGGAAGGTATGTTTCGCCAATTGGGTATTTATACCGCCGAAGGACAAAAGTATGTCCCCCATGACTCTGATCAGATTATGTATTACCGCGAAGATCAGGCGGGTCAGATCTTAGAAGAAGGTATCAATGAATCTGGAGCCATGTCGGCTTGGTTGGCGTGTGCTACTTCATATAGCAACAACAACTATGCCATGATTCCGTTTTATATCTTTTATTCCATGTTTGGTTTTCAGCGTGTTGGCGACCTTGCTTGGGCTGCAGGTGATAGTCAGGCTCGCGGCTTCTTGATTGGTGGCACGGCTGGCCGTACTACCTTGAACGGTGAAGGTTTACAGCACGAAGACGGTCATAGCCATGTCATGGCGAATTTGATTCCAAATTGTGTTACTTATGATCCAACCTATGCTTACGAGCTTACGGTCATCATTCAAGATGGCATGCGTCGTATGTACGAGGATAAGGAAAACAAGTTCTATTACATTACCGTGATGAATGAAAATTATACTCAGCCAGAAATGCCGATAGGTTGTGAGGAAGGCATTATCAAAGGTATGTATTTGCTCAATGAAGTGAAGCCCAAAGCCAAGAAACGGGTACAATTGTTGGGTTCTGGCACTATCTTGCGAGAGGTAGAAGCCGCTGCTGAGATATTGGCTGCTGAATTTGGTATAGGTGCCGATGTATGGAGTGCCACCAGTTTTAATGAGCTAGGCCGTAATGCTCAAGCCACTAGCCGTTGGAATATGCTTCACCCAGAAGCGACTCCAAGAAAGAGTTACGTGGAAGAATGCTTAGGTTCACGCAAGGGGCCTGTGGTGGCTGCGACGGATTATGTGAAAGCTTTTGCCGAGCAGATTCGCGAAGTGGTACCCACTACCTATAAGGTATTAGGCACTGATGGTTATGGTCGTAGTGACAGTCGAGAGAAATTGCGAGAGTTCTTTGAGGTGAATCGTTATTACGTGGTAGTGGCGGCTTTGAAGGCCCTGGTCGATGAGGGCGTGATAAAGCCTTCTGAAGTCAGCAAAGCTATTAAGAAGTTCAACATTGACAGCAACAAAACCGATCCGGTTTTACTGTAAACGGCTGACAAGGAGAGCGGAACAATGGCAAATATTAATGTAACCATTCCAGATCTGGGTGGCGCTAATGACGTTGAAGTTATCGAATTGTGTGTTGCCGTTGGCGATACCGTTGCAGAAGGTGACTCGCTGATAGTATTGGAGACCGATAAGGCCTCCATGGAAATCCCATCCCCACACACTGGCGTAGTGGCAGCGATACACCTGCAAGAAGGAGCGACCTGTAATGTGGGCGATGCCCTGCTTGATCTAACTGCCGAAGGTGAAGAGAATGTGGCACCGGAAGTGGATCAGGGAGTAGACGAACAACCATCAGATACAGCACAAGATTCGGTGCCAGAGCCAGTGGAAGAAGTGGCAGTAGCTAGTGTCAGCCAGACTCTGGAGATGCTGGTACCCGACTTAGGTGGCGCTAGTGAAGTTGAAGTTATTGAGGTGGCGGTTGCTGAGGGCGATGAAATAGCCGAAGGTGACACCATCGTGGTGGTGGAAACAGACAAGGCCTCCATGGAAATTCCGGCTACTAGCAGTGGCAAGCTGGTCAGTCTGAAACTATCCGAAGGCAGTAAGGTCAATCAAGGTGACTTGATGGCTCTAGTAGAAAGTGTTGGTAGCGCAGACGCTTCTCAAAGTACTGAGCCTGCACCAGCACCTGTAGCTTCAGTTGAGGCAACTCCAGCTGCGCCGGTGACGCCCCCAGTGGCGCCCCAAGTGGCACCTATGCAGGCGCCCGTAGCTGAACCATCACGCGACCAGCAAGGCAAAATTCATGCTGGGCCCGCTGTGCGCATGTTAGCCCGAGAGCTGGGCGCCGACTTAACACAAGTGAGCGGCACCGGTCCTAAGGGGCGCATTTTGAAAGAAGATGTGCATGCCTTTGTCAAACAACGTCTTAATGCGCCAGTGGCTAGTGCCGCTGCAGCTGGTTCGGTTATTGCACAACCACCAGCTATCGACTTTAGCCAATTTGGTGAAGTTGAAAAGATTAAGATGAGCAAAATTCACCGCTTAACTGCGCAAAATATGACGCGTAGCTGGTTGAACGTGCCCCATGTGACACAATTTGATCATGCGGATATCACAGAGCTTGAGGCTTTCCGTAAAGGCATCAAGGCTGAGGCTGAACAGCGTGGCACCAAGGTTACGCCGTTGCCGTTTATGCTCAAAGCTTGCGCCATGGCTCTGCGAGAATTTCCACAGTTTAACGTGTCCCTGGATAATGATGGCGAACATTTGATTCAAAAGCACTATGTGAACATTGGTGTAGCAGTGGATACGCCAGCAGGGCTAGTGGTGCCAGTGTTACGTGACGTCGATCAGAAATCCATTTGGCAGTTGTCAGAAGAAATTATAGAAATGGGTAGCAAGGCGAAGAACAAGAAGCTGATGCCGGCGGATATGCAAGGTGGTTGTTTTACTATTTCCAGCTTGGGTAGCATCGGTGGTACTGCTTTCACACCCATCGTCAATACGCCAGAAGTGGCTATCTTGGGTGTTTCCAAGGCTGATATTCAGCCGCGCTGGGATGGATCTGAGTTTAAACCACGTTTAATGATGCCTTTAAGCCTATCCTACGATCATCGTGCCATTAATGGCGCTGATGCGGCGCGTTTTACGGCGTACCTAGGCAAGGTCTTAAGTGATATTCGCCATCTAGTGATGTGATAATCAGTGGAGGGGCAGGCTCAGTTTGGGCCTGTCTCTTCATAGTTGATTTGACAAATTATTTACCAAGTCGAGAACTTAGCAACAAGCTGGTTTCTGTCTCTCTAATGCCATCAATCGCACGCAGCTTCGATAGTGCTGCGTCAAAATTCTCTAAGTTTTCAGCCTGAATCTCTGCAGCCAAATCCCATTTCCCATTAGTGGTGTAGATTTTGGTGATTTCAGGTATTAATTTCATTTGGGTAATCGCATTTTCTTCTTTGGTAGCAAAAGAACAAATGGTGACCCAGCCGCGAATCTTGCTAGCAAAAGAATCGTTACGTAAAACGGCTGTAAAGCCACTGATAACGCCCGTTTCCAGTAAGCGGTTCATGCGCTTATTCACGGTGGTGCGAGTCAAGTTAAGCTCTTTAGCCATATCCGCAACGCTGCTGCGGCCATCTCTTTGTAAAATGGATACAATATGACGATCTTTTTCATCCAGATAGTCGGTCATTAGCCTGTTCCTCTTGCATAAAACTCATAGGGTAGTGCCTGCTGGTGTACTATCGATATGGCGCTCATGTCGTCACTTTCTTGCCGGCAGGCGATGCTTTCAATTGCACTGTGATAAAGGGCACCTAATGCTTCCGAATCACTTTCACCAGGTACATTCAATAGTCGGACCTTGGCTTGCTAGTGCCTTGACGACCATCTGGCCCTTTAAGATGCTTTTTTATTGGCGTCATAAATAGTCCTTTGGTGTTAGCTCGTGGGGTAGTGTTGGCGCAGCTCATCGCAAACCTGTCTATGGGCCGCGCAAGGTAAGTGTAGTATAGAGCCCTGTTGAATAATGAAGCCATTAATCGCGTCAATTTCACTTGGCCTGCCGGCGAGACAGTCCTGTAGCATGGAAGACTTATTGTCAGCAGTTTGTTGGAGTACTCGCAAGGCATGGTTTAGCAAGCCGTGAGGAATAGGGGTTATGTGGCAACGGCTCATCACATCTTCGGTTTCCCGGCATAGCTGCTCAAGGCGTGGGCGAGCCTTGGGGTGCTGTATGAGCTCACCATTGGTGATTTGATAGATGGCCGTCAGTGCGTTGATAACCCCATTGACAGCTAATTTGTGCCACATGGGGGTATGGATGTCCTTGTGCCAATGCAATGTCAAGGTATTCTCTTGTTGTTGGCTTGCCGTAATGAGCCTTTCAATTTGTGTGGGCATTTTTTGAGGCGACAGGTGGGTGCTAAAGGCACCCATTTGCGTGCTGCCTGTACCAGCTTGTATGACTTGCCATGGTGCCTTGCGCCAAGCGCCATCACTGGTGGTCGCACAGTATATATTGAATTGGGGCCAGACCGTTTGCAGGGACTGGGCTGTGCCCATACCGTTCTGTAGTAAGATGATATTGGCTTTTGGATTAAGTAATTTGCGCCAAGGTTCTATGGCGCTGAGTGTGGCGTAGGTTTTCGTGCATACCAGCAGGTTGTGAATAGTGGCGTGGCCTATGCCCGGGAATAAGCTTTTGGGGTGAGAGGTGTGGGTGATTTTGTCTTGGCTAAGCTGTAAACCTTGGGACTGCAAAAGATTGTGTTGGCCCTCATCACGAGCAAGCACCGTGATATCTAACCCCCAGACTTGCATCGTGTGTGCCCATAAACCCCCGATGGCGCCGGCGCCTAATATATACCAAGAGTGTGAAGAGTCTGTGTTCATAGTTGATCTAGGGCTATTGCCCGTCCAAAGCTTCAGGTAAAATCCAGAGTATAGTTTAACAAAGGAGTATTAACATGCCATCATTTGATGTGGTATCTGAACTGGATATGCACGAAGTGGCCAATGCGGTAGATCAGGCTAACCGCGAAGTGGGTACAAGATTTGATTTTAAAGGTGTCGATGCCAAGTATGAGCAGGGCGATGGCTTTGTCACCATGCACGCTGAGGTGGACTTTCACATGCAACAAATGTTGCCCATTCTGCAAGACAAACTAATTAAGCGTGGTATTGATATCAAATGTTTGGAATTGAAGGATATTGAGACAGCCAATATGCGTTGTCGCCAGCAGGTCTTGTTGCGTTCTGGGTTAGACAAAGAGTTAGCCAAAAAAATTGTCAAGCAGATTAAAGACAAGAAGCTAAAGGTGCAGTCTCAAATTCAAGGTGAACAGGTGCGAGTAACAGGGAAAAAGCGAGATGACTTGCAGCAGGTGATTGCCTTTTTGAAAGAGGGTGATTTTGAGTTGCCGCTCCAATATCAGAACTTCCGTGACTAATATTTATCCTCTGGGTTAGTTTGGTAATTGAGTAGCGACTAACACTAACCCATAGGGTTGGCTATTTGGTGGCTTTTGATTCAGACCCTTTAGGTTGGACTAAGGCAAGACCTGTGAGCATCAATGCCAGCGCTAACCACACTAAAATATGGTGGGACTCGTTGAAGATGAGTATACCCAAAAATATGGCCGATAAGGTGACGAGATAGGCGACTTGGCTGGCAAATACCGCCCCCGTGCGGCTGACGAGCCATATATAGGCACCATAAGTGATGATGTGCAGTGCGCTATTTAGTAATAACCCCCATTCAACACTGGTCCACGGTAAGTCAAGGCTGACCCAGGTGTCAGTCGCCAAAATTACTGGTGCTGAAACCACTACTCCCACAATTGAAGAACCTCGTAGGGCATTGAAAGCGGTCATTTTAGGAGGCGTTGCTTGTGCCAAATAATTGCCTTCGGCACCATAGCAAAAGGGTGCGATGAGAGCGATGGCCACCCAGATAGCCATGCTGGCATCGGGTAGGGCCGCATCGGGGCCCAGCAGCAACACCATAGCCGTACCACCTAACAGGATGCCCATAAGGCGGCTGGACTGGAGTTTCTCACTGCGTATGGCCAAGGCGATAAGTAAAGAAAACATGGGTACAGTAGCTATGCCAATGGCGATTAAGCCGGCCGGCAAGTGAGCGGCCACCGTGTAGGAAAAAGAGTTGGGGATTAGGGTACCGATGACGGCGACGATCAGATAAAACTGGAAGGCCTTTGGGTTCATGGGTAGGGGGTCTTTACGCAGCCAACCAATGCCTGAAAGGACCACGGTACCCAATGCCATTTGCCAAAATGTGAGTCCTAGGCCATTGTGGCCTGTGGATGCCACGTGTTTGGAGAGCAATATGGAGGCGCCCCAAATAATGCCTAAAGTCAGCAAAGCCAAAAATGCGAGCGGCGGTGGTAAAGTTGGTTTCATAGGCTTACAAAGAGTCTGTAAACGAGGCATGCTATATTAGCTTTTGCAGGTTTGTCTAGACCATCGTGCTAATGTTTTTTGTTTTCTGGCTTAGGGGAGCCATTGAAAGTGATGCATGCTGACCTTGTGGTTTCGCAGTATGACCCCCTCTGACTCAAGTATATTGCGTTGCCGCCAATAGCCCTCAGTTTGTTCGGCAAAGGCCAATTTACCACTGGCCGTGATGACGCGATGCCAAGGTAGTATTGAGTCCTTGGGCAGGTGACGTAAGCAATAGCCTACCCAGCGTGCAGCGCCAGTTTGACCTGCTAAGTTGGCCAATTGGCCATAGCTGGCTACTCTCCCATAAGGAATGGCGGCAATTACCTGATAAAGTTGCAACTTCGCCAGCTCTCTAGGGTCTATAGGGGTGTCGTTGTGGTTTTCATTCGCCATGCCAACGTTTACCTTTCTTTACCAACAAGGTGTTTCAATAGTTTACTATGCCCCCATGTAGTAAGACATGTATCTAGAGGATTGACACAGTTATGCGTTTCTTATTTTTGTTGTTTATTGTTGTGCCCATTGTAGAGATTACCGTGTTGATTCAAGTGGGGCAAATGATTGGTGCTCTGTGGACCATTGCTTTAGTGGTATCGACGGCTTTTATTGGCATTAACATGCTGCGCGCACAAGGTATGGCTACCTTGAATCGAGCTAATTGGCGCATGCAGTCCGGGCAATTGCCAGCGCAAGAAATGGTGGAGGGTATCTTTTTAGCTATTGGTGGCGCCCTGTTGTTGACCCCTGGATTTATTACTGATGCTTTTGGTTTTATGTGCCTGTTACCCTTTACTCGACGTTGGATGGCGAACGCCCTTAAAGGTCGGTTCGTAATGATGGGTGCCCGTCACTTCTCTCAAGGCCCCTTTGCCCGAGACGGTAATGGTTTTCACTCAGACTCTACGACCATCGAGGGTGAGTTTGAAGCGCACACTGACGACCGCGACCCTGAATCAGATCGGGATCGGCTAAAGTAGTCGTATTCGTATTAACGTTGGACCTTGATTCCGATAGCGGTGCTATTTGATTGGATGGCAGCGTCACCCATACATTCACCTCATCATGCTACTTAGGTCTTGTTTGATAAAAAAACCCACTTTTTTTCTGTGCCTACCATTGAAAAGCCAAATACACCCCATATCTAGCAAAACAGACACGATGGTATTGTTGTAATAGCCAATCGTGAATTCCATAAAAAACCCGCTTCTATACAAATGAAGCCAAGCATAAATTTAGGAGTAAAAGCGAAATGAGCATCCGTCCTTTACACGATCGCGTTGTTATTCGTCGCCAAGAAGAAGAAGCAACGAGTGCCGGTGGCATCGTACTACCAGGTAGTGCGGCTGAAAAACCAAATCAAGGTGAAGTTATTGCCGTCGGTTCAGGCCGTGTAAACAGCAATGGCGACGTACAAGCCATGAGCGTTCAGGTTGGAGACATTGTCCTGTTCGGTCAATACGCTGGCAACAATACCGTGAAGATGAATGGCGAAGAGCTATTGATCATGAGCGAAGGCGAGATTTACGGCGTAATTGAGTCTTAATTTCAAATTTTAATTCCGGGCTAAATTGGCCCAACCATTGTTCACAGGAAATAAAAAAATGACTGCTAAAGAAGTACTATTTGGTGATTCCGCTCGTAGCCGTATGGCTCGCGGTGTAAACGTATTGGCTGACGCTGTTAAGACCACTTTAGGCCCTAAGGGTCGTAATGTTGTATTGGAAAAGTCTTTTGGCGCACCTACCGTAACAAAAGACGGTGTATCTGTTGCTAAGGAAATCGAGCTGGCTGACAAGTTTGAAAACATGGGCGCTCAGATGGTGAAAGAAGTAGCTTCTCAAGCCAATGATGTTGCTGGTGACGGCACAACCACAGCGACTGTTTTGGCTCAAGCCATTGTCAATGAAGGTCTGAAAGCCGTTGCTGCTGGCATGAACCCAATGGATCTGAAGCGTGGTATCGACAAAGCCTCTGCTGCCGTTGTAGAAGAACTTGTTGGCATGGCCACACCTTGTACTGACTCTAACGCCATTGCACAGGTAGGCACTATCTCTGCCAACTCTGATACAACTGTTGGTACTATTATTGCCGATGCCATGCAGAAAGTGGGTAAAGAAGGTGTTATCACTGTTGAGGAAGGAACTTCTTTGCAGGACGAGTTGGATGTTGTTGAAGGCATGCAGTTTGACCGTGGTTATCTGTCTCCTTACTTTGTCACCAATCAAGACAATATGACAGCCGAGCTGGAAAACCCATTCCTGTTGTTGGTTGACAAAAAGATCTCTAACATTCGTGACCTGTTGCCAACTTTGGAAGCGGTAGCTAAGTCTAGCCGTCCACTGTTAATTGTTGCAGAAGATGTAGAAGGTGAAGCGCTGGCCACATTGGTTGTTAACAACATGCGTGGCATTGTGAAAGTATGTGCTGTTAAAGCTCCTGGCTTTGGTGATCGTCGTAAGGCTATGCTGGAAGATATCGCTATTCTGACAGGCGGTACTGTGATCTCTGAAGAAGTTGGTTTGTCTTTGGAAACAACGACTATTGAAATGCTAGGTCAAGCCAAGCGTGTTCAACTAAGCAAAGAAAACACCGTTATCATTGATGGTGTTGGTCAAGCTGCTAGCATTGAAGCGCGTGTTGCTGCTATCCGTGCACAAATTGCCGAAACTTCTTCCGATTACGACCGCGAAAAGCTGCAAGAACGTGTAGCCAAGCTAGCTGGTGGCGTTGCTGTTATAAAGGTTGGCGCAGCCAGCGAAGTTGAAATGAAAGAAAAGAAGACCCGTGTTGAAGACGCTTTGCACTCTACTCGTGCTGCTGTTGAAGAAGGGGTTGTAGCTGGTGGTGGTGTGGCATTGATTCGCGCCCTAGCCAAGGTTGCCGGCCTAGAAGGCGACAACGCAGATCAAACTGTCGGTATCAAATTGGCTCTACGTGCCATGGAATCACCAATGCGTCAAATCACTGCCAATGCTGGTGATGAAGCCTCTGTTGTTGTTGACAAGGTGAAGGCTGGTGAAGGTAACTTTGGTTACAATGCTGGTACTGGTGTATACGGTGACATGTTGGAAATGGGGATCTTGGACCCAGCCAAAGTTACCCGCTCGGCTCTGCAAGCGGCGGCCTCTGTGGCAGGCTTGATGATCACAACCGAATGTATGGTTGCTGATGAGCCAGCACCAGAAGGTGCTGCTGGTGGCATGCCTGATATGGGCGGCATGGGCGGTATGGGCGGCATGGGCGGCATGATGTAATTATCATGTGACCTAGTCACTGACGCTCCTAGCGTAAAAAAACCCGAAAGTCACTGATTTTCGGGTTTTTTTTGGCACTAAAATGCCATTGCTTATGAGTGTGTCGTGAGCAGCTTAAAAGGGTCTATCAAGAACTGGTTTTATCTACCGCCTTTATGACAAGGCATGCCAGCATTAGTTACGCTTCCAACCCCTAATCATTTTCACATAAGAGTATGCCTTATCTATCGAATTTGAACCCGATCCCTGCTATTCTTCTCGCTTTCAATTAATGGGTACTAATGCATGCAGCCCATGCTTTCCATACAAAATCTTACTAAAACCTATGCCGGTGGCAATTGTGCTCTTAGCGACGTTAATTTGGACGTGGCCAAAGGGGAGATTCTGGCTTTACTTGGCCCTAATGGTGCTGGTAAGACCACCATGATTTCTATTATCTGTGGCATTGTTACAGCAACCAGTGGCAAAGTGCTAGTGGGTGGTTATGATAACGTCCGCGATTATCGACAGGCTCGCAGCTTGATTGGTCTAGTACCCCAAGAGTTAACGACGGATGCCTTTGAGACACCTTGGGATAACTTGTCATTTAGTCGTGGACTATTTGGCTTGCCCAGCAATCCGGCTTTAGTAGAGAAGGTGCTAAAAGACCTTTCTCTATGGGACAAAAAAGACAGTCGTATTATGACCTTGTCTGGCGGGATGAAGCGGCGCTTACTTATTGCTAAGGCATTGGTGCACGAACCCAAGGTGTTGTTTCTAGATGAGCCTACAGCCGGTGTTGATGTGGAATTACGCCAGGATATGTGGCGTTTGGTAAAAGAAATGCAAGAACAGGGTGTGACAGTGGTATTGACTACCCATTACATCGAAGAAGCCGAAGCCATTGCCGATCGCGTGGGCATCATTAATGCTGGCAAGTTGGTATTGGTGGAAGATAAGACGGCATTGATGGCTAATATGGGGCAGAAGCAACTACAGATCGATTTAAAAGCGCCTTTGAATAGTCTGCCAGATTCATTGCAGGCTTTAGGCTTTAGCTTGCAGAAAAAAGGCTGGCAGCTTTTGTTGAAGTATCAAGGTAATGATAAGCAAGTAGAGGTGGGCGCTATGCTGGCCGCTGTTTACGCAGCGGGTATAGAGGTGGCGGATATTCATACGGCTCAATCTTCATTGGAAGAAATATTCATCGAACTATTGCAGGAGGGCTCATGAATTGGCGTGCTATCTGGGCTATTTATAAGTTTGAAATGGCGCGCACACGGCGCACCATTACCCAAAGCATCGTATCACCCGTGATTTCAACGTGTCTCTATTTTGTGGTCTTTGGTGGCGCTATCGGCTCACGTATACAACAAGTGGATGGGATAGAATACGGTGCTTTTATTGTGCCGGGTCTAATTATGCTATCGATCATGACACAAAGTTTGTCAAATGGATCATTTGGTATCTATTTTCCTAAGTTTTCTGGCACTATTTATGAAATACTTTCAGCGCCCATTTCTTTTTGGGAGGCCACCATCGGTTATGTTGGGGCGGCGGCTAGCAAGTCTATGCTTATTGGCTTGATTATATTGTTTACAGCAGGCTTTTTTGTGCCATTGCAAATTGCCCATCCACTGTGGATGGTGACATTTTTACTGCTAACTTGCATTACTTTTAGTTTGTTTGGTTTTTTGATTGGAATTTGGGCTGATGGCTTTGAAAAGCTACAATTGATCCCATTATTAGTGGTTACTCCCTTGGTTTTTTTGGGTGGGGCTTTTTATAGTATCGATATGTTGTCGGAAACTTGGCAAACCATCACCTTGTTTAATCCTGTGGTGTATTTGATCAGTGGTTTTCGCTGGAGTTTTTACGAAATTTCTGATGTCGGTGTTGGCCTGAGTTTGTTTATGGTAATGGTCTTTTTGGGAATTTGTCTAGGGTTGGTTGGTTACATTTTCAAAACCGGCTACCGCATTAAGCAGTAAGGAAAAAATATGTCTGAGTGGTTGCGTGATAGTTTGTCATTTTGTCTTACTTATTGGTGGGCCTTTGTTGCCCTAATTGTACCCATTGCTGGGCTACGTGAATTTTTGATGATCCAAACTGAATGGTACGGTATTAGTTCTGGTATAGAGACATTGCCTGATATGTTCCTCTGGTCATTGTTGGCGGTGGTGATCATTGAATCGTTTCTACAGATTAGTGTCATCATTTTGGTACAGGCTATATTAGGCAAGCAAAATCAAGGCTTTGCCCAGCGCAGTAGTCGGGCATTGATGATAATGTTGCCGTTCATTTTTATGGAACTGATGATGGGCTTTAGTGTGGCGGCCGGTTTGTTGGTGTTTATTGTGCCGGGCATATTTATCTTGGTCCGCCTGTCCCTGGCACCCTATTTTTTGGTTATTCAAAGTCGAGGTGCCTTAGCTAGTCTGAAAGATAGCTGGGCCTGCAGTCGCGGTTATGGTTGGGACTTGTTCTTTGGTTTGCTGGTCACAACCTTGGTGAGTTTGATTCCTACCTTCTTTATGTTAGAAGGCACTGATTCGAGTACGGCACTGTTAAGTAACGCTGTATTGAGTGTGCTGAGTACCTGCCTGGGTGTTTGGGGGGCGGTGTTCTTCTATCGTGCCTTTGATTATGTGCAGGCTAACCCTCGCTTTGTTGATCAGTAAAAAGTACAGATATTGGGAGCTGGCCTGTTGGTATGGACAATAGGCCAGTTATTATTGTTCTGGCATCAACAGTTCATGGCCAACTACCTTGTCCATAAGGTGATAGGGCACACGAAACAGTTTACCTTCGTACTTGATCTGCGCATAATCACGAAACATCTTGATGACCGTGCAGTTGATGATGCTATTGCCGTTTTTTACGCGCACAATATTGTGATTGTGTAGTTTAATGCTCATGCTAGGCTTTGAATACGTTGCGCTATGGCTTGGCTGATGGGCTCTGTGACCTCGCAACTGGTCAGTGCTTGGTAGTCATAATACACACACAGGCTGCTTGCTTTGGCGGCAATCTTGCCTTGTTTTTTGCTAAACAGTACCTGCTCTAAAGTGATTTTTTTGGCACCGGTTTGTTTAATATTAGTGCCTACGTAAATGGTGTCGGGGTAGGTGATAGGCGTTAGGTAGTCGCAAGTAATAGAAGCCAAAATAGGTCCTTTTTTGCTGGCTTTGACGTCCTTGCCCATGCCCAAATGCTCTAGCATGTTGATGCGACCATCTTCAAAGTAGCGAATATACACGGTATTGTTGACGTGTTGGAACGCATCCATCTCGCCCCACTTCACATCCACTGGCATAATTTCCATATATTGTTGTTTAAAATGTGCTAGGTCGATCATTGTAATGCCTCGAAAAGGTACCTATGTGGTTGTGAAAAAATAGTCATAAAACTACAAAAAGTCAGGCAGGTAAGTATGGCGTGGACAACAATTTATCAGATTCTCATGCTACAATGCTAGCCATTGACTCTTTGGTGTTGCACTTACGGATTGGCGTGCAATATCACGACATTATTTAGCTAACCTGATAATACTATGAAATTGATTCTCGACTTCTTCCCCATTGTTATTTTCTTTATCGTTTACAAGATGACCGGTGATCTAATCACAGCCACAGCGGTATTGATACCGGCTACTATTTTACAGATGGTTTATACCAAGTGGTCGACAGGAAAAATTGAAAAAATGCAGCTTGTCACCCTAGTAATGGTGGTGTTTTTTGGCGGTATGACGGTCCTGTTAAAAGACGGTGACTTTATTAAGTGGAAACCTACCGTGGTGAATTGGTTGTTTGGTGTGGTGTTCCTGGCCAGCCAGTTTGTGGGCAAAAAACCTGTGGTGCAGCGCATTATGGAACAGGGGGTGCAATTACCCCATAAGGCTTGGCGTGGTTTGAATCAGGCTTGGGTTGGTTTTTTTATCTCAATGGGCGTAGTTAACTTGTACGTGGCCTTCAATTATAGTGAAGAAACTTGGGTCGACTTTAAGCTTTTTGGCATGTTGGGATTAACCTTGGTATTTATTGTGGCGCAGGGCTTCTACATCGCTAAGTACATGTCTCACCAATCTGATACCACCCAACAAGAGGAAGATTAATATGTTGTTTGCTTTTTTTGCTCAAGATGTCGAGAACAGTTTGGCAAATCGCTTGGCTGCACGACCTGATCATTTGGCTAGGTTAACAGCGCTTAATGACGCTGGTCGTTTGGTCTTGGCAGGGCCGCACCCGAACCCAGACGGTGAGGGTTTTACTGGTAGCTTGATTGTGGCTGATTTCGATCACATTGACGCCGCCGTAGCCTGGGCTAATGACGATCCTTATATGGCGGCTGGCGTTTATGAAGGGGTGATTGTAAAACCATTCAAGCAAGCCTTGCCTGTGACGGATTAATCAGGAGAAAGTAAGATGCGTATATTAGCTGTGGTACTGGCATTGGTACTTAGTACCAGTGTTTTCGCAAAAACTGAGCGAGTTGAGCTGCTTACTTCAGAGGGCCAGATTATTCTGGAGTTGTACCCTGATAAGGCCCCTAAGACTGTCGATAATTTTATCGAATATGTACGCACTCGTTTTTACAGTGAGACCTTGTTTCATCGTGTGATTCCCGGTTTTATGATTCAAGGCGGAGGCTTTAATGTCCAAGGTGAGCGCAAGAACACAAAGGCGCCAATCGTTAACGAATCTGACAATGGTTTAAGTAACGAGCGAGGCACGATTGCCATGGCACGTACGAACGATCCACACAGCGCCACATCGCAATTTTTTATTAATCATGCTAACAATCCATTTCTTGATCGCAGTACCAGTAGTTATGGTTATACGGTTTTTGGTCGCGTGGTGCGAGGCATGGAAGTGGTAGATAAAATTGCACAAGTTGCCACGCGCACTAACGGCATGATGCGTGATTGGCCGCAACAGCCAGTGCGGATTTTTAAAGCCTATTATTTGGACTAAGCTGGCAGCATAGAAACCCGTGTCCAAGACCACGCTATTTAGTGACCCACAAGAGTTACCCTGCGCCAATATTCGTTGGTGTGAGGGTCATCCCACGGCTGTAGAATACGATGACGTCTATGGCTCAACTGATGATGCCATAGCGGAAAAAACACATGTATTTCTTGCCCCCAATAACCTGTCACAACGATTTTCCCAGCTGAGCGATCAGGCCCATTTCAGTATTTTTGAGTTGGGTTTTGGTGGTGGGCTCAATTTTTTACTTACTTGGCAGCTGTGGCGACAACAACGCACTAGTAGTCAAAGCTCGGGGCGCCTTATTTATACCAGTATCGAAGGCTACCCCATGTCCATGGCAGACCTTCAACGCTGGCAACAATGGCCAGCGTTAGCCGATCTAGCCAGCCAGTTGCAAGCACAGTACCCGCTGCCCATAAAGGGCTTTCATGTTTTGCACTTTGGTGATGTCACTTTAAACCTTGTGTTAGGGCCGGTTGATGAAGCTATAAAGCAAATTCAAGGTCAGGTTGATGCGATCTATTTAGACGGATTTAACCCTGCTAATAATGCGGCTATGTGGCAGCCAGCGGTGCTGCAAAACATAGCTCGTTTGAGTCGTGCTGGCACAAGCCTAGGGACTTATAGTGCAGCACGTGTAGTGAAAGATCACTTGGTTGAAGCAGGTTTTGTGGTTTCTACGCAGTCAGGTTATGGTAAAAAACGTCACCAGTTGAGTGGTCATTATGTGCCGGCTAGTTCTGATAGCAGTCCTAAACAGGTTTATCAGGCTCCCTGGCATAGGCCACAGGTTGAGGTTAGTAAGGCCGCGCATATTGCCGTAATTGGCGCGGGCATTAGTGGTTGCAGTACGGCTTTGGCATTGCAGCAACGTGGCTATCAAGTGCAACTGATTGAAGCTAAGAGTCAGGTAGCTGATGGCGCATCGGGCAATAGGCAGGGCATGTTGTATGCCAAATTGCCTGATAATGTTACGGTGGCTGGGCAATTGCATCAACAAGGGTTGCAATACAGCATGGGTTGCTTGGTTGAGGGTCTGGATAAGCTTCACTGGCAGGCTTGCGGTTTGTTGCAGTTGGCACAAAGTGAGGCTGAGTTAGCACAGATGCAACGCTTGGTTGAGCGGCAGTTCCCAGCGCAGTGGCTAACGGCGGTCACAGCAGAGCAAGCAACGGCACAAGCTGGTCAACAGCTAAATGAAGGCGGTTTGCTTTATCACCAAGCTGGTTGGGCCAGCCCGCCTGTTTGGTGCCGGTCACTGAGTCAGCAATTAGAATTGGCTCCCTGGTTAAATACTACTTTAACAGCGCTTGCGCCTAGTCAGGACCAATGGCAACTGCAATTACAGGGTGCACATGCAGGCGCTTATACCTTCGATGCCGTGGTATTGTGCAATGCCACAGCGGCCAAGCAATGGCTGCCTGACCTGGCACTCCCTTTAAAGTCAGTTCGTGGGCAGGTGACCTATTTGCAGGGCGCAAATGCACCCCTTAAGGTGGTTTGTGGTGAAGGGTATGTAACGCCGGCCAAAGGGGAAAGTATGGCCGTTGGTGCCAGTTATAATTTGCACAGTGATAACCCGGCCTTGGCTGAGCAGGACCATCAAGGTAACCTGGGACGCTTGCATCAATTATTGCCCGGTAGCACTGTTGCCAGTGAACATATTTGTGGTGGTCGTGTGGGTTTTCGGGCGACAACGCCAGACTATTTGCCTATGGTAGGGCAGCTAGCTGATGCGCAGAAATTGTTGCACCACTTTGCCCATTTACGAAAGGACAAGAACTATCGTTTTACTGAGGCAATGCCATGGCTGACTGGCTTGTATATTAATGCAGGTCACGGCTCAAAAGGCCTTATTACGGCACCCCTTTGTGCCCAGTTGCTGGCTGCCCAGATGGCGGGCGAAGTGCTGCCTGTTGGTCGCAGTATTGCGCAAGCTTTGCACCCCAATCGTTTCTTTTTACGTGATATGATGCGACGTAAGCGCTAGAGCTATTTTACTATTGTTGCTAAGGACAGTTAATTATGACGCCTACTGCCATTAAACTGAAAAAAACAGATAACCAACTGCATTTGACTTATAAAGATGCCTCTTATGACTTGAGTGCTGAGTACTTGCGTGTCCTGTCGCCCAGTGCTGAGGTGCGTGGCCATTCACCTGATCAGGCGCAATTACAAGTGGGCAAAAAGTACGTCAAGATAACGGGCGTGGAAGCAGTAGGACACTACGCCGTAAAACTGACCTTTGATGACGGCCATGATTCGGGTATTTATGCATGGGATTACCTGTACGATTTGTGTATCAACCAATCCCAACATTGGCAGGTTTATATACAGGCCCTTGATAATCAGCAACAAAGCCGTGACCCCCATGAGAGTGTAGTGCAAATAATGGGTTAATCAGGAGCTGTTAATGACCGCCGTTACTATTTCACAGCTTAATATTCAATATGACGCCATCGAAGATCGTCTGCAGTTGAACGTATTGAGCACAGATGATGCCGAAACTCGGATTTGGTTGACCCGCCGTTATGTGCGCTTATTGCTAAAAGAACTGCAGCAGATAAGAGGCGATAGTCTGTCTGAAAAGCAGCTTTGGCGACAGGATCAAGCAAACGTTGGTAGCGGACAGGCTTCTACTTCTGAAGATGCTAATGTCAGTGTTGCCAATGCTGATGTGCGATTTGATGATGTGTATATGGCCACTGATGATACCCATCTGCCGTTGGGTGAAGAGCCGATACTGGTAGCGCGTATCGGCCTGCGAGAAAATGACAATGGTAATTTGCAGTTAACCCTCGGTCAAGAACATAAAGGGAGTATGCAGATGGAGTTGGATCTGCCTGAGGACTTGGTGATCAAATTGTTAACGATGTTATATAAAGCATCGTCGGTAGCAGAATGGGATCTGGGTTTGGCGCCACAGAATGAGGTTTATGCCCACGATTTAAGTGGTGCCGTGCTGCATTAGTCATAAACAAATAACGGTGTTATTA
>JAAERS010000063.1 GCA_024230095.1 Gammaproteobacteria bacterium
GGCAGCAACGGCAACAGGTACAAGCGCTATGGCAGGAATTTATGCAGGCTTAATGTCAGTGCGGCGATGTGTCATTAGTAGATGCTTGGTTCGCCTTCTGGGCGAGTCTTAAAACGGCGGTGCAACCACAGGTATTGTTCAGGATGCTGACGCACGGCTTGTTCAATGTGCGCATTGATAACGCTGGCATCTGTGACCGCATCGGCGCCTGATATACTAGGCAAGGCCGTCAGTTTTAAGTGGTAACTCTGGTCACTGGTGTGTTGATGGGAAAAGAAGAACACCTGACAACCGGTGGTTTTAACCAGTCGGCTAGCAATGCCAGTGGTGGCTGTGGAAATACCAAAGAACGGCGCGAAAATAGAGCGATCTGGCCCTAAATCCTGATCCGGTGCCAGCCATATAGTGTTACCCGACTTTAGTTCTTTAACCACTTGGCGGATCTGCTCTCTTTCAATCGCGCCACCCAAACAGTGGGCCCGTCCCCTTAGAATGAGGGCATCCAATAAAGGGTTATTGTGGCGTTGGTAGGTGACCTTGAATGTCTGTTGTTGATTGAGCAGAGCGCAGCCCAAGTCGGGGCTGGTAAAGTGAGCACCCAGAATCAACACCCCTTGGCCTGATGCACAGGCTTGTTGTAGAGCTGGCAAGCCCTCAATGTCTACGCGTTTGGCCATGGTGTGGAGGGAACTCCACCAAGCATAAGCGGTCTCAATAATGCCCGTGCCATTGGCATAAAAGCTTGCCAGCACCAGTTGTCGCTGTTGCTGTGCTGTTAACTCGGGAAAACACATGGCGATATTTTTCTCAACGATAACGCGCCGACGCTTGGAGAGCTGATACAATAGGCGACCCAATGGTCGGCCAAACTTGTTACCCATGGACCAAGGTAAAAAACAAATGCAACGGAATAAACCCATAAGTAACCAGACTGGCCAATATTTTGGGGCCAAGTAGGCAGATAAAGATGGTATGGTTGTAGGGGGGTTAGTGCTGGACACGAAAGCAAATTTTGGATGTTGGCATTAGGTGCCCCAGTTTACACCTCGAAACAACGAGCGGCAATGGTGTGCAGATAAGCGCCAAACGAAACCACTACATAAGCAAGCAGTGATGAGTGACATGAATACGGATTTACCCAATGAACAAACCACCCAACAAAGCGCCTGGGCTGTATATAAGCGCCTATTGGCTTATGTGGGGCGCTATTGGCTGGTATTTGTTATTGCTGTCATCGGTTTTTCTTTATTTGCCGCATCGCAATTGGGTTTTGCTCGATTGATGGAGTACATGGTTGAAAGTGTGGAGCAAAATGATGCTGCTGCCAGACTTTGGGTGCCGTTATTTGTCATACTGATGTTTCTGGTGCGCGGTGTCGGCTTCTTTTTGGGTAATTACGGTTTTGCTTATGTCGCACGGCATGTGGTACATGATTTGCGGGTAGCTATTTTTTCACAGCTACTGGTGCTAAAAGCGGCTTATTACCATCGCCACTCTTCAGGCTCGTTGTTATCAAAACTTACTTTTAATGTCGAACAGATTACCGGTGCTGCCACAGATGCCTTGAAAATTTTGATACGTGAAGGCCTCACTATTATCGCCTTATTCGGTTATTTGTTGATGCTCAATTGGCAATTGACCATGGTTTTCTTGTTAGCGGGGCCGTTCATTGGCTTCGTGGTAAACCGAGCTTCCAAGCGTTTTCGGACTATCAGCAGTAATCTGCAAGACAGTATGGGGGATGTGACGGCCAGTGCTAGTGAAGCCATTAAGGGCTTTGATGTGGTGCGTATGTTTGGTGGCCAAGAACAAGAGCAACAGCGCTTCTTTGAAGCCAGCAACGGCAATCGTCAGCAAGCCATGAAGTTGGCTCTGGCTGAATCAGTGGCTACTCCCGTGGTACAAATGATCGTTGGTTTGGCCATGGCCGGATTGATCTTCTTGGCCTTGCAGCCCGAGATTATTGCCACCATGTCAGCGGGGGAGTTTATCGCCTTTATTACAGCCGCTGGTATGTTAACCAAGCCTTTGCGCAGCCTCACTGAAATCAATACCATCCTGCAACAAGGTATCGCTGCCTCCCAAAGTATATTTTCATTGCTTGATGAAACCCCAGAGCCAGATGCTTACAGTCAGGTGCCCGTGCCGGCGCAAGGGGATATTGTTTTTCATGACATTAGTTTTGCCTATCAGGACAAACCGATATTGCAGGATATTCAGCTTACCTTGCCCGCTGGCAAGGTGGTGGCTTTGGTCGGCCGCTCAGGCAGCGGTAAGTCGACATTGGTGAATTTGTTGCTACGTTTCTACGACCCGCAATCGGGCATAATTAGTATTGGCAACCAAGATATCGGCCAGGCTTCGCGTGCTGATTTGCGCCGTCATGTGGCTCTGGTCAATCAGCAGGTCATGTTATTTAACGGCACTATCGCAGAAAACATCGCCTATGGGGCCATGGCTGGTGCCTCCACCGAAACTATCGCTGCTGCGGCTAAAGCAGCCCGCGTTGATGAATTTGCTGAGCGGATGCCTGACGGTCTACAAACACAGATTGGTGAGTCCGGAGTATTGTTGTCCGGTGGTCAAAGGCAACGTATCGCTTTGGCTAGAGCGTTGTTGAAGAATGCACCTATTCTCGTGCTCGACGAAGCCACATCGGCCCTAGATACAGAGTCAGAGCGCCACATTCAAAATGCCCTCAATGCGGCTATGTCTGGCCGCACTACCTTGGTCATTGCGCATCGTTTATCCACCATCGAGCAAGCTGATATTATTGTGGTTATGGATCAGGGGCGTATTGTCGAACAGGGTTCCCATCAAGATCTGCTGCAACAACAGGGCCTTTATTCCCGTTTGCATAATTTGCAGTTTAGGGAAGACCTTGACTAGCAATTGTTGAGACCCTCTTTAGAGCTGATCTAGCAGGGCTTGCAGGCGAAGCCGGAATGTTGGTGTACTGTAATGCTTGAGCACATGTTGGTATGCCCTCTCGCAGATGGCTTGATATTCGGTGTCGGTCAAAGCGATGATCGCTTCCAGTTGGGCAGCTAAAGAGTGACTGTTGATGTCCGCCAAAAAGCCATTGTCTAGGTGTGTAATAATGCCTTCGGGGCCACCGCAACGAGTAACTAATACCAGTTTTTTGCGCGCCATGGCTTCAATCGCGAGCATGCCAAAGGTTTCGCTGCGTGAGGGTATACAAATCACATCTGCCGCATCAATAAAGGCGTCGCGTTGCTGATTGCTGACCCAGCCTTGCAGGTTGATTTTATGGGAGAGATTGGCTTGCTCGATCCAACCTTGCACTTTTTTAAACCAGCGCCCCTTACCCGCCATGATGGCCCGAAAATCCACACCCTTAGTGTGCAGCTGGACAAGCGCCTCTAACAACATGTCCTGACCTTTGGTGCGGCGCATGATTCCCATGTGCGCAATACGCAAAGGTGTTTGTTTGGCTTGAACAAGGGGTTCTTTATCTGTTATTTCCACCAAGTTGGGTATGACCCATACTGGCCCTTTGAAACCCTGCTGCACAACAAATTCTTTTACTGGTTCAGATACCGCCAATATAATGTCCGCCGAGAACAGTCCAGTAGCCGTATAACTGTGTAATACCAGGGCCAGTCGACAGCCTTTATTCAGCACGGGTTTGGCAAGGTGTGCATCAATTGGTTTGTGCACCAAAAGCAGGTCTGGCTGCAATTTGACAAGTAATTTGTGCAAGCGATATTGGGCCAAGTGTTTAAAACCCGGTAGGCGGCTGCGCGGATAATCCAGAAACTGGTATGGTAGCTGCTTCTGGTCTAGCAATGACTGAACTTGGGCACCGGGACGAATAATGGAGGTGACTTGCTGCCCTAAGTCGCGTAAATTATCGCTATAATGCACAAAAGCCTGTTTTGGCCCGCCCAGGTCTTTCCCAGAAATTAAATTGACAATGTGCATATTGTTTTTGGCCACTAGACACCGGGTTGTTGTAGTTGCGTAAATCATGGACGTTGACTAGCATCATGAAACGATGATGTCCGTTATTTTACCTATTTCCAAAGCCCAATGTGGGCTCTGTAAATTTCGAGTTTGCACGCTACCATTCAGGTGTGAATTAAATTGTATAACTAGCATTCTAACAAGCTACCTGCTGGTGCAAAACCCTGCAAGTGAAAGGAAGAAAGAATTTGTCGTTAATCTATCGCGTGCTTTGGTATCTATTATTGCCGTTGGGCGTAATATGGCATTTGATATTTATTTGGCGCCGCCCCGAATATCGCTTGGGCTTCTGGCAGCGTTATGGTTGGGTACCGCGTCATGCGCAGCACCCTTTGCTGGTGCATGCGGCCTCCGTTGGTGAGCTCAATGCTGTGGCTGAAATGCTATTGCAGCTAGCCGCACGAGACATTCCTATATTGGTAACCACGACAACCGCGACTGGGCGGGATCGTTTTCAACAGCTATTTACCGATACGGCAGCTATTCGCCATTGTTATATGCCCTTTGATCTGGGTTTGGCACAAAGACTCTTGTTGCAGCGCGTAAAACCCCGAGCTATCTTGTTGGTAGAAACGGAGCTGTGGCCCAATTTGCTACGTTTGAGCGCTAGTAAAAGTGTCCCTGTGTGGTTGGTCAATGGGCGTTTATCCCAGCGATCTGCTAGACGTTACCGACGTTTTAAAGGACTCACCCAGTCTATGTTGGATAACCTGCAACGTTTATTGGTGCAGGACCAAGCTAGTGCTCGCCGTTTTGCCCACATAGGCGCCACTAAAAGCCGTATACAGGTAATGGGCAGTGTTAAATTTGACCTGGTTTTGCCCACTACTACACAGTCCAATCAGCATAGCCAATGGCTGCGCCCAGATGAGCCGTGTTGGGTATGTGGCAGCACTCGAGAGGGTGAAGAGGCGACTTTGCTGCAAGCTTGGGCCAAAATGTCGGCCTTACCCCAAGGCTTAATGGTGCTAGTTCCACGACACCCGCAGCGTTTTGAGGAAGTGGCTGATATTTGTGCCCAAAGTGGTTTGCCCTGGTGCCGTTTAAGTCACGGAATTGATCAGGGCTTTATGCAGCACCAAGGACGACGTGTTCTGTTGGTGGATGCCATGGGACTACTAATTGATTTTTATCGTATGGCTAATGTGGTTTTTGTTGGCGGCAGTTTGGTTGATAAGGGTGGACATAACCCTCTAGAAGCGTCAGCCTTAGGTAAGCCCGTGTTGATGGGCTTGCATACCTACAATTTTGCTACAGTTTGTGAATTGCTAGAAAAGGTAGGTAACTTGCGCCTAGTCAGTGCTGCTGACTTGGTTGAGCAAGTGCCGGCACTGCTGTCTGATCCACCAGCGCAACTAAGCATGGGGCAGGCCGGTGAACAGGTGGTGGCACAGCAGCGAGGAGCTACGCTAGCTTATATAACCCTCTTGGAACAAGAATTTGGTGCTTAAACGAATGATGTTTGACTATGTTAGGCACCATGCTTGGCTAGGCTTTTCGTTAATAGCACTGGGCCTGATTGTGGGCCCCTTTGTTGTCGTTGTGTTTGCCTTGTCTGGCCAATTTGCGGCTATTGATTGGTCTTTGCTGGCAACTGATGCCTACCTGCGGGCGGTGATTTGGTTTTCCATATGGCAAGCCGCCCTATCGACAGTGCTGAGTGTTGGCTTGGCTTTGCCATTGGCCCGTGCTTTGGCGCGCCGCCAATTTGTTGGCCGCGGCTTGTTGTTGCGGGTATTCAGTGTGGCTTTGGTCATTCCACCCATTGTGGCTGTATATGGTTTGGTGGTTGTGCATGGGCGTCAGGGATGGGTCAATGAGCTTTTGCGGTATTTAGACTTGTCTTCCGGTTCCTATTTGTATGGTCTGGTGGGTATTTTGTTGGCCCATGTGTTTTTTAACTTACCTTTAGCGACGCGCATTGTGCTGCAGCGTATGGAGTCCATAGAGCCTGAATCATGGCGCTTGGCCAGTCAGCTAGGCATGTCATCTTGGCAGCACTGGCGACTCTTGGAGTGGCCTCATATTCGGTCTGTGTTGGCCCCACTTGCCGCCTTGATATTTGCGTTATGTTTTACTAGCTTTGCCATTATCATGAGTCTCGGTGGTGGTCCCCGTGCAACTACCTTGGAAGTGGCTATTTATCAAGCAGTGCGTTTGGATTTTGACCTACCTTTGGCCACCCAGTTAAGCCTAGTGCAATTAGTATTATGCAGTTTTATTGTTTGGCTGGGCCTGCGTCTTGGGCGACCAGCTGAAATTAGCCATAGTATCGGGGTGCATGTAGTGCGCCCCGATATTGGCTCTTGGCAAAGCAAGTTGGCCGACGTCCTGTTGTTACTGTTAGGTTTGGTGTTGATCGTGCTGCCGTTGTCTGGTGTGATATTGGCGGGCCTCAATGGCCATTGGGGGCAAGTGCTGGGCGATGCGCAATTATGGTTGGCCGCTTGGAATAGCCTGTGGGTAGCTGTTTGTGCAGCGGCCTTATGTTTGTTTATGGCTTGGGGCCTGCTACTCATGCGGCGTCATACGCAAGAGCGTTGGCCTTGGGTTGCGGCCGTATTGGAATCTGTAGGCATGTTAACACTGGTAATGCCCGCGTTGGTATTGGGCACGGGCTTGTTTTTAGCTCTGCGCCTGTGGGTGGATGTATTTGCTATCAATCTGTATCTGGTATTGCTAGTTAATAGTATTTTGGGATTGCCGTTTATGCTGCGCGTACTTACGGCCCCCTATTTGCAATTGGCTAGACAACATGATCGCTTGTGTACCAGTTTGGATATTAGCGGTTGGCACCGATTGCGCCAGATAGAATGGCCACTGCTAAAGCCAGCTATTGGGCTAGGGTTGGCTATTGTTGCGGCCTTTTCTGTTGGCGATTTAGGTGTAGTGGCCCTGTTCGGTACGCCGGATATTAAAACCCTGCCATTACTTATGTATCAGCGTTTGGGCAGTTATCAGGCCGATGCCGCAGCAGTGACGGCGGTGGTATTGTTAGCTTTGTGTTTATTGGTGTTTGTCATGATGGAAAAAGGGGTAGGAGGGCGTCGTGCTTGAGCTGAAACGTGTGCAGGCCAGTCAGGGGCGCAATCAGTTTTGTTTTACTGGTACCTTAAGTCAAGGCAAGTGCACTGCCTTGATGGGTGCCAGTGGCGCGGGTAAAACCACATTATTAAACTTGTTGGCGGGCTTTGTCATGCCTGATTCAGGGCAGTTATTATGGCAGGGCCAAGAGTTGGCCACATTGAGCCCAGCCCAACGACCGTTTACCAGCTTGTTTCAAGAACACAATCTTTTTGCCCACCTTAATCTATTTGATAATGTTGGCTTGGGTTTGCACCCTGGTTTGCGTTTGTTACCTGAGCAGGTAGAGGCTGTTGATTTGGCTTTGCAGCAGGTAGGTTTGGGCGGCATGGGCCAGCGCTTGCCAAGCAGCCTTTCAGGTGGTCAGCGCCAACGCACGGCCTTAGCCCGAGCGTTGGTGAGACGTCAGCCTTGGCTGTTATTGGATGAGCCCTTTAGCGCTCTAGATCCAGGCTTGCGGCAGGAAATGATGAGCCTAGTTAGTGATCTGCAACAGCAATACCAGTTGAGTATAGTGTTGGTGACCCATGACCCTCAGGAGGCACTGAAGATGGCGTCTGAAGTTATGTTTATTGCCGAGGGTGGCGTATACTGGCAAGGGCATGGCAACGAATTTTTACAGCAAATAAATGAGCCTATTCAACGTTATTTAGGCCATACGACAGGTTAATTATGCAGGTAGGTGATCCACAAGGGACTGACGCAATGGATGTTTTATCTCAGGCGCAAGCGGGCCCTATTCCGCAAGTGCCACTTTCTACTTCAGGCGCGCAACAAGTGATTGTTATTGGGGCTGGCATCTCTGGGCTGACCAGTGCCTGGTTTTTGCAGCAGCAGGGTTATGAAGTGCTGGTATTGGAGGCAGGTGCCTGTGTCGGTGGCAACCTACAGACTGTGCGCCAAAACGGATGCCAATTTGAACGTGGGCCTAACTCGTTCATGAATAATCGCCAGGCCATGGCAGAATTGATTAAAGGGGCGGCGTTGGAGCAAGAGTTAGTGCCGGCCAATGCCGATGCCCAGCGCCGCTTTATCGGTAAA
>JAAERS010000064.1 GCA_024230095.1 Gammaproteobacteria bacterium
AGCCGATGTAAGTTCCGATATTTTTGATTATTGGGACCAAGAAACCGAGTATCGAGAACCGAACGCAAAAGCCGATACCGATTCCGATGAAGAACCAACGCCCGAAGCTGATACGGTAAACATAGACCCGGAGGCCGTAGAGTTTGCTGCCGATCTTGCCGTTGGCATGAACCAGGAAGGTATGAGCCGCGTACTTCATTGGATGCATAACGAAGGTGAGGTTGAAGATTATCGCACCGCCAACGAATCTGTTTTACATTCCGCTTGGTCCCGTTTTTTCAAGTTAATGAACATTGAAATTTCCGCCAACAAAGGTGTGATATATGCCAACGTTGTGGCCTTTGGCTGGTCCCTTGGTTTGGGAGTTTGGAAACTCATTGCCCGTGTTTTATCCGGTGCTTTCAAATGGCCATGGTCCCGTAAGAAAAAAGAAAAGGTAGAAGTGGAAATACACCGACCTGAGCCATTGCCTAAGCAAGTAAAAAAGGACCTCAATTATCAAGATGTTGAGGAAGCCATTGAGGTAGATATATGGAAGGATAAGCCATTCAATATCTGCAAGGAAACTGACGAAAAATTTACCCCAGGTACAGGCTATCCGAAGGATAAGAATAATGTGAACTACGATAAATTTATAAACCGTGGAGCATTTCAAGCCTACACCAATAAGCACCGCAAAAGCGAAAAAGATGAAGCAGACAAGGCAGCCTAAAATGTTCAATGCAATGGCCATGCCCGGAGCCGGAAAAACCACGCTCCTGGTGCAAATGGTTGAGCGCAAACTAAAGGCCGGAGGCCGCGCGCTTATTATTGATCCGGACGGAGCAGAACCGGCATGGGAAAAGTACAAGCGTATTGATAATATCGACAACCTTAAAAGCGATTGGAAAGGTGCCGTAGTTGTTGACTATGACGAAAAACAAGGCAAGGTAGCTGATACTTTCGACCGGTTGTGGTCCATGGTCAAAGCTGGTAAGTTCAAAAATTTCACGCTTGTATTGGATGATCCGAATGTATATGCCATTGATAAGGTTATACCAGGATTGAAAAATTTGCTACGTAGAAAACGGCAACACAATTACGATATTCTGACAACCGCCCACAATTGGGGAGAAACGCCCCTTGGTTTCCTTCGTTTTATTGATGTATGGATAATAGGCCCAACAAGTGCCGGTCCTGAGGAAAGGAGCAGCAACCTTGGCCGCGATGCCGTGAAGATCCATAAGCAATGGAAGGACAGAGCAGACCAGGAGGCCACCGCAGCAAAAAAGGCCGGGCGCAACCATAAATTTTTAGCCTATACAAAGGACGGTTCTGTATTATGACCCCTACCACCTGGAAATACATAATTGGAATTTTGGCCGGTATCTTCTTAATGTTTTCCGGTGCATTTCTGTACAACCAATTTGCAGCCACAACCGACTTTTATCCGGCATACCAGGATGAAAGGACCAAGGCCGACAACCTACGCGCCCAGGTTATCGACATAAGCGAAGTTTCCGCGCAATGGCAATTAAAGTATTTGGCCATAGTGGATAGCATTACCACGCTCCAACTTAATGCCATTGAAATAACCAATACCACCACCGACATAATTACACGCCATGAGAATCTTCCTATTGATGTTGCTTTTTTGGAATTGCGCGATAGTTTGCGCGCAGCCCACAACCGCCCCCGATTCGATTATACAACCAACCTTAACACCAATTGAAGTACGTACCGCCCTGGACATTACCGACCGCCTGAGCGAGAGCCACCAGCACTATAATAACCTTCGCACAATTGCCATAGCCCAAAACCATGCTTTGCGACAAGCAGAGGCAACGATTATCGAAATAAAAGAAACGGCAGCCCACAACGATAGTTTGCAACAGGCCGCCCAGGATGCCGACCGCACCGCCAATAAAATGATTGAATCTGAATTGAACAGCACAAAGACAAAAGGCACCATAAAAGGTGCATTACTATACATAGTAACAGGCGTGGCCATTGCTGAGGCCGGTTACATAATTTTTAAACCATGAGTTTCTACCGTTATAAATGCAGTTGCGGCCATGAGTTTAAGCGTGCTGATGTTACCCTGAGCCAAGCAACCAAGGACCAACCATGCCCCAAGTGTGAGCAACCGGCACCGCGCAACTATACGCCACCGGGTACCAGCACCGCCATAGGTGGCATGGATAAATACGGCCGTTCCGGTTATGTGTGAGCTGAATACAAATAGCCCCCGAACCCACCACGCCCCTTTATTGGGGCTTTTTTTATGCCTTGTTTTTTCTGACCCATACCATCAAACGGTATTACTAAAGTATTGTTGTAACTATGTTATAAGGCCATTTCTTTTTGATCTTCGCTACTTCATGCAATCAATAAATTTTTAAACAGAAAAACGCAAGATGAAAAATCTTAGAAATATAAGCCAGGCAAGGGCTTTAAAGAATGTTGCACCCGTAACGAGAGTACAAGGTAAATCAGGTCAGACCATTGGAGGCGTAAGCCAAAATGTTGGTGGTGGCCGTTTTGATTTGGGAGTAAATGAGCCTTTTGGATATACTCATACTGCTGCTGCTGCTGAAATTGTGAAAATTGGAGATCCAACCGGAGCCATTGCCTCAAGGTTGAGTAAGTCAGCAACGGTATATGATAGCGGTACGGCATACACCAATGCCATATTGAACGAGTTACTACGTAACCCGGTATCAATTGATACTATCAATTACGAAGTGGCAGCCACGGCAGACTTTGCAAGTTCATTTGAATACGCAAGCGCAAACCTTGGCGGATCGTACGCAGCGCGCCCGATCAATAGTTCATTTACCATGAGCAAAAGAAACACACAACAAAACTCACTACTTCTTACGGCTGAGTGGCCGGAGGGGTTGGTTTTGGGACCTGGTTCTTGCCTGTTCCATACTGTTGACACAACGACAGTAACGGTTACAATGCAGCCAAGAGATATTTACGAGGTCTAAAATACAAGGGTAGAGGATCGAAAGGGACCGTAACCGTAATGGTCGGTCCCTTTTTTTTATTCATTCAGAAACGCAAAAAATGAACTCTGAACAATTCAAAATACAATTGGCTACCGATGCTTCGTTTGCATTGCAGTTGGTGGTTATAAATAACCCGGCAGCCGTTACTAATGCCTTAATGGCTGATAATTTGATTTTTGGCAATGCTCCCGAAACCGCCTTACATAGCACGCTGGTAGAACTTTATGAGGCCGGCCAATACGGTAAACTTCAAAACATTCTTTCCCAGGTCGAATACATTAACGGTGAATTGCCTGATGGATATGATCAAGTGCTTGTTGGCGCGCCTGATGGTCGCATGATGCTGGTAAGTGGCGAAGGAAATGAGCAACAGGGTTCCGGCATTGATTGGACCAGCGTAATTAACTCGGCCATTGATAGTATTGGTTCTAATCTTGGCAGTTGGATAAACACGGACCCGAACGAATTACCACCAGGAACGCAACCACCGGTAGCCCCGGTAGTTGGAGCCGGCACCGATTACACCCCTTACATTATAGGAGGTGGTGCATTGGTTCTTTTGTTGATCATCCTGGTAATAGTGATGAAAAAATGAATTTTAGCGGCACCACCACCGGGGCAATTAGTGCCGTAGTTGGCATTTTTTCCAACATTTTTAGTGGTAGTGAGCTGACGGATGCGGATCATATTTATGATGATGCCGTAATTATGGAAGAAAGCCAGGTCGATAAACGGCCTTATTTATATGCAGCCATTGCGATGTTCGTTTTATTCTTTTCAATCGTTCTTTTAATTATCAAAAAATGAATTGCGGTGAAGCACACTACATAGATAACTCAGATACAGGCTGGACAAGTGCTTTCGGTAGCGCGGTAAGTTCCTTTCCTGTTGTTGGTGGTCTTTTCGGTGGCATGGTTTCCACAAGTCAAAGCATTGAGCAGTTACAATGTATTCCTGGTAATCAGTACGATGTACGCTCCGGTTATTCCGGTGAGAACCGATTGATAATAATTGCCCTGGTCCTGGTACTTGTTTACTTTTTAGTTCCATTATTCAAAAAATGAGCAACACGGTAAACATATTAGGCCAAGCAGTCAATGCCGACCATTTGGATCAATTGGCCATTGGTATGTATTTTTTAGATGGTGATGCCATCCCATCAAACTTAAATTGTGGCGAATTGGCCCCTATTGCAGTTGTTGCGCATCATGGAATTGATGAAGATGGAGAGCCAACAGGCGTGCTTTACGGTTGTGCCGGTGGCCATACCATTACTGAACATTTGCCTGATATGTACCTGGTAGATGACAGTTGGAAACAGTGGCCCAAATATGTAATGTTATTTGCCATTTTTCTACTGTTGGCAGCCATAATAAAACGCGCGGTATGAGTAGGCAGATTCTTACAGTTCGTGAGCATGGTTATGTAGCCAAAGAGAATGATATATGTTGGGCCATAGGATATAATTCTGACGGTAGCCATGCCTATACTATGTCTATCCAGGACGGGTTTCCGTTTTACGAATATACTTGCTCTACCAGCCGAGTTAGCCACCGGGCCAACGAATTAGGAGCATGGGCACCGCCAAGCCATGATAATGGTTTTACCGTCTTAAGAGGCGTAGGTTATTGTCCGAATTACCCGGAAGATATGATCGTGATAACCCGGGCAAGCGGCCATGTATTCCGGGCAAGTATGGTAGAGGCTAACGGGGAAACCCTTTGGGCGTTAACCCATTATGATATGCCCCACGTTGATGATCTATTGGTATCGTGTGGAACACCGCCCGAAATTACAATGATTGACGAAATGCCCGAAATTGAGCCACCACCACCTTGGAGGCCGCCCCCATTTTTGACAGGAAAAGGCCCGGATTGGCCTGTAATTGGAGTGATAGCAAGTGCAATAGTATTAACAGTTTTTATTTGGAAACAATGACAACAAAAAAGAAAATAATGATTATCGGAGTGGTCCTATTGGTGGCCGTGTTCGCATCATACAAATTATACGCCAGCAGATGGTACCGTTTTTCAGATAACGTCTTTGGTCCGTCCGTGGCCGGTGAAGCAGCCGGTTTAGGTGGCAAAGTAGGTTTTCTGATGAACGAAAGCCACGATATTAAAAAAGGTGACACGGTAGAAGTAGAACAAGATGCCGGCTATGTCCAGGAACGTTACAATGGCCGGGCAAAAGTTATTTGGGTAAATGAATCTACTGTTATTACTGATAAAGGTTTTGGCCCTAATACACCGGCAAACCCTGGTAAAATTCGCAAGGTATGAACCCCATGCTAAAATATGTAGGCATAGGTATAACCTCAATAATGATATTGGGCTTTCTATACCTATTGTATTGGTGGACCAACCGCACACCGGACTTTGAGGCCGTACCATTACCGGTAGGCACCGACCCCAACAACGTTTTAAGCCTTGCTGATTCCCAGGCCGTAAGAACTATGGCCATTGGTCTACATAATGATATGGACGGTTTTACACCGTTCCGCGATACCGACCTATGGGATGAATACCTATTAATGAACGACACCCTATTTGTGGCCGTTTACAACGACTTCGGAGCCTTGTACTATGCAGAAGATGGTGAAACATTGGCCGAATGGGTTAATGGTGAAAATTTCGCCCTGACCAGCAGCCTATTTACACCGTGGAGCATATACAACGGATCTGAATTAAAAAACGGCCTTTTAGACCGCTTTGCCGATTTGAACTTACAATAATTATTAACCAATAACCAAACATCAAAATGTCAGCACAAACAAAAAGATTCGTAATAGTAGCACTATTGGCCTTGGCTGTAATGTGGTATTTAAAGCCCACACCGCCCCCGGCCGTAGTAGATGAACCCGATAGTAACCTACCGGTCGGAGCCGGAACCAAGGTGCCTAACGATAGTATTGTTGATCACGTTACTTCCGGACACCCCGAAAATTTGGGAGGTAGTGGATCATTGACCGTTCCAACGGTATCGACAACGATAGTACATTAATTCTCGGAGTATAAACCAACAAAACAAAGCACCATGAACTACAAGATAGCTTTCTTCATTGCTCTCGGTTTTTCGCTTGTCCTTGGATATAAGGAGTATGAGCGCAAGCAATTGGCCGTAGCCGCAGAATAACAGGGAACCATGAGCGCAACCTGTAAAAATAACGAATGGGACCAAAGCGTAAGAACGTTTTGCATCCTTCTGTCTGCCATTGTGGTAGGTGGCATAATTTTAAAAAAATTATGATGCAATACACATTTTCACCCTGTACGACAAGATGGGCGGTCATTGCCTTGGCCATGGCCGCCATTGTGGTACTCTCAAAAACTTGAACTATGGACCTTGGCAACATTCCAATTTTAACCATGCCGGACCCCACTACAAAAGTGGGGAATTCAAAATTATATGGTTCCGGTGGTGATAAGAAAATGGCCCCGGAAAATGTAATACTGATTGCCGTGGCCTTTGGTGCCGTTGCCATATTCATTCTAATAAAATCGAAATGAAAACATCACAGGCCGGTAAAGAATTTATTACAGAACATGAGGGCGTTCGCCTGAGTGCCTACCAGGACCAGGCCGGGCTTTGGACAATTGGCGTAGGTCATTTGATCCGAAGTTACGAGCAGCACCTAACGGGCGCACCTATTACTATGGCCGTGGCTTTGGAATTATTGGCCAATGACCTGGTATCAGCAGAAAATGATGTAAAAAATGCCGTTAGTGTTGAACTCGACCAAAACCAATTTGATAGCTTGGTTTCAATCGCTTTTAACATTGGCGGTTCACAATTCCGGTCCTCAACTTTTAAGAAAAGGATAAATGCCGGAGATACGCGGGAGCGAATTACAGAGGCATGGAGGTGGTGGAATAAATACACCGATGCCAACGGAAATAAAGTGGTATCGCGTGGGCTGGACCTTCGCAGAACAGCCGAAACCGATCTGTACTACAAAAGTGCCGATCAAAAAAAAAAGTAATAATTGCCATGGCCCTAACTATGGTAATGGTCACAGTTACCCTACTGATACAGTTTAAAAAATGAACCAAGGAAATGGAAATGATAGATATTGCACAGTACACCGGATCAGCGGCCGGTATTGTGTTGGTAATGGGTTATTGGTTGAAAACTACCTTAAAAAAAGTTGGTGAACTTGAAAATTTAAACGATGAATTACAGGCCGAAAGCAAAAATGATCTTCGCGACATTTTGCCTCTGCTCAACGAAACAAGCAATTTATTAAAGGATGTAACTGAGGATGGAAATGCTGAGGTATTGGAACACTTGAAAGCAATTAATACCAAGATTGAAAATGTGCAATGCCGTGCTAAAGATTAAGACCGACAAACACCGTGAGAAGATCGCGCTGAAAATTGAGCAATTGACAAAAAAACTGGACAAATCAGTGCAAAGAAACCAAGCAAAAGCCGCGTAATGGGAGATATATCAAGATTCAACAGTAAAACAATAATTACAGCAGCCGGCACGCGCAGACTGTTAGTCGCAGCCGTGGCAATGGACTTTAACGATGCCGGTGACGTAACCATACCCGAAGGTGCAAATTATGTGGAAATTAGAGCAGAAAAAGCCGATGCCACAACCACTACAACAATTGCCAGGTTCATATCTGATGGAGTAGGAAACCCCGGCACCGGAGTACCGACCGCAAGCGATGGCGTACCAATTGCGAATCTTGATTTTCTCATATTTGGCCCGGACCAAATTAAAAACTTGCAAATGATAAGTGCTGATGCGAACACGCAAAAAATGTGGTTGACCTGGTATAAAGTGTAATTGATGCAGAGCCGCGACCATGGAGTAATACGGCCATACATTGGTGGTAGTCTTTCAAAAGACCTATCAATGATCAACCCGGCCAGCATTGTAACGGACGGTTACGATTTTGGTAATTCTATCCAATATGATGGCGTAAACGATAGATGCTCCGGCAGTTCGGCCGGCACATGGAACCCCTACCAGACCGATTGGTCCATATCAATTTGGGCGAAAGGAGTAGGGGGAAACATGGCGAACGGAAGCTGGATAGAGGCCCATAGATCCAACGGGTCAAGCGGCTGTTTTTTTGGTATACATTCAAACACCACCATGCGAGTTATGAGCAATTTTAGAGAACATATATTTACCTATGTGCCAACTGCATTATTTATGCAAGAATGGCATCATTTCGGTATTTCTGTTGAAAATATAGACGCATCTAACCAACAGGCCCTTCTTTATGTTGATGGTTTACTTGTGGAAACTGGGAACTTTAGCAACGCTGCGCACTCGACCGTTACGAGCAAATTACGGCTTGGTGGTGAAAGCGGTGCCGGTGGTCAGAAGTACAACGGCATACAGAACCAGGTTGTATTGACAGAAAATCTTATTTCCGCAGCCGAATTTTTGGCCCTGTGCAACGGTGGAGTAGGAGCCGACCCAATTGCCACTTTATCCGGTACCATCAAAAACTACTATTCCGTATCTGATAGCATTGGTAAAACCACCGGAGATATTACGGACATGATGGGAAACCAAAACCTAACTATGACCAATTTTCTTTCACCATACGGAGTAATAGCAGATAAACCATGAAACACTTCTACGCATTTAAGCTACTTTCTGAGTATTCAGAAAAAGAACTACAAAACTTTTACCCGGTCAATCCTCATAGCTTCCAAAAGGCCCGGCACAAAGACAGTCTTAATTATGTTGGCGTGGAGTTTTCAGAAAAGTTAGATGGTGACGTTGATCCGCGTAATTCAAAACGCTTAAAGGAATTGATAGATCTTGGATGGTCCATTTTTGAAACCGCAGCCAAGGCCGCCCAATTTTTGGACCACGAAACCGAGGCCGACAAGTACACGCCAACAGAATTAGAACTTGCACCATGAGAACGATCCACGGACAAATTAAAGACAGTCAGACCGGCCAGCCTATTGAGGGAGTGAATATCTCACTTGGTTTTTGGTATGATGGTGCCTTTGGTCCATATCCGGAAGGAACCGTGACCAACGAAAACGGGGAGTACATATTCACATACACGCCCAGCGGTGGAGCCGATGAACGTTTACAACTTTCACACATTGGTTACACAACCAAGGTTTTGGAGCCTAACCAACTTGGCACCGATTCGCCCCAGGCATTAAGCCTAAGCCCTACCGACTACGATATTTCAGAAGTAACCATATCAGCACCACCGGCAAAAAAGGCCGGCACGCCAATACTGTTAATAATTGCCGTGGCCGTGGCCGTTTTCCTACTAATGAAAAGCGAATAATAATGAACCGGCCACCAATACATATATGGTCCTCAACATTTGGATATAATGGTTTTGTTATTCCTGGTTATGGTATAGTTATCAATAAAAATGAGGCCGACAATCAAGCGTTAATAGATCACGAAACCACACATTGGAACCAATACCAGCGCATGGGCCTGTTGTCCTTTCTTGGCAATTATAGCCGGCACGCAATAACTAAAGGATATGATGCCAACCCCATGGAAATTGAGGCCCGAAGCAATGAAACGCCATATTGTCAGGAAAACTATACAGAATGTATAAGGACCGGCCAGGCAGATACCGCCCACAATCCTAAATTTAGAAAAATAAGCCCAGCCCTGTTAATTGCAGCCGTGGCCATTTTCCTACTAATGAAAAGCGAATGACGAGAGATATAGCTATTGATAGAGTTGCAAAGGCAGCACAACACGCATGGGCCTGGTCCTCTATGTCACCCGAAAGACGGGCCAAATCTTACGTGGCAGAATTTACCCAAGAATTAGACGAGTATAGGGCCAAGGTTGAAAAAATAGACCCGTCCAGCGTTTCCGACTTTACCAAACGATACACAGATAAAGCCGTTGCATGGTTGGGAGCATTGAGCCGAACGGCCAGCAGCATGGTAACAGGCCCGGCAAACTTTCCTGTTGCCCGAAACCGTAAGCGATTAGACACCGAACACAAGCGCGGCCAAGAATTATTTAGTTTTCCTGATTATTACATAACCAAGCTTAAAAAGCGAATTAAGAAAGAAAGTGGTTTTGATTTGCCTGAGAATGATCTGCAAAGACAGATAAACAAATTGGCTGAATTAAAAAGGTCGCAGGATCTTATGAAAGCCGCCAACAAAGCCATTCGCAGCAAAAAGGACGTTGAAAGCAAGTTAAAAGACATTGGTTTTACTGATAAACAGATAATCGACATTCAGCAACCGGACTATGCCGGGCGTGTAGGTTTTGCCGGCTATCAATTGACCAACAACAACGCTAATATAAAACGAGTTGAAGGGAGAGTAAAAGAATTAGAAGCGAAAGTAAACCGCCAGGATAAGCCGCAACCAGCGTTAACGTTTGATGGTGGCGAAATGGTACAGAATTACACCGATGATCGTTTTCAAATACTTTTTGATGGAATACCAGCCGTAGAAATTCGCACCCAGCTAAAGCGTAACGGTTTACGCTGGTCCCCAAGAAATAAGGCATGGCAGCGAAAACTTACCCAAAATGCCATTTATGCAATGGGAGAAGTGGCCAAAGACCTTGGTATTAGCAATCAGGCGTACAACGAGTGGGCGTGGAGAAAAAAGGCCGTAAAGGAAACCCCAAAGCCAGCAGAACCGGCAACCCCCGTATTATCTGAATATCGAGATAATATACTAAAGACCATGAACGCAAATGGTGGCAAAGATTATGCACTCTATTTTTGGTCAGTCGTTGACCGTGAACAACTACCGGCCAACAGGAAGGAAGATGCTGATTTTGCCTATGAAGTTTTATTGTATCAAAAGCCATTCAAGTGGAGTAGCGGCATAGCCAATAAAAAGACACAATTAGGGCGAATTGCAGCCGCGCTTAAAGTGGCCGGATATGACCAGCCTACCGGAGCGTGGAAATCTTGGTTTACAGATAAAATACCAAGCCCAGCAGAGCCATTAAAAGTAATACATAACACAACCAAAAAGGAGCCAACGCCAGCAAAAAAGGAGCATATAGGAATTGTAGAGAGAGAGGAACAAGCACGAAAAAACAAAGCTGAAAAGGCCGGTGGTTTTGATTTTATACATGAGGTAGGATATTCCGGGAAATCTGTTGTAAAAACATATTTACCGTTGCCGGTTAATCGTGGCCTAAAACTGAATGGTGAAATTGACAAAGACGGCTACCGTTCCTATTGGGCCACCGATGCAGAATTTAAAAAACTGCAAGCCCTGTACCCAAATAATCAGTATGGTGATAAGCAGAGTTATGGCAAAAAGTATCTTAATACCAATCCGAAATTGGCAAAGGATCCAAAACGCCCCTTTTCTGATGCTGATGAAATGTACAAAGGTTTTACAATACTGCATGAATATGATCCGCAGTTTAAAAGCATGAGATACACGGCCCACAAATCGGGTAAATGGCTGGTAAATCGAGGGCCATATTGGAAATTAGAAAGTAAAGCGCAAAGAGATTTTTTTGATACCAAGCAAAGCGGTATTTATTCGGCAATTGATATTTATAATGGCCAGGTAAACCCCAAACCCTGTACCGATTGTGAGGACAAGGAGAAAGCCCAAGCACCAACCACGCCACACCATTGCGATCAACTGAATGAGGATATTGCATACCTGGAAATTGAACAGAGTGAGCAAATAAAAGATCTGCATGAGGACGTACCCGAATTGATCATTTTGCAGAATATGCCATTGATAACCCCAGCAAGTGCCGAGGCCGAAACAGGCGGCAAAGTTGGCACCAAAGGAGATATTTCAATTGGACTTACCAGCAGCAAAAAAGGCGTAAGCGTAGAAACCGCAGCCGAACTACTTACGTCAGAGTTTCCGCACCAATTGCCCGATGAATATGCAGTACGTGATACTATTATAGAGATTCTGACCACCGGCAAGGTCAATTTCAGAAATTCCATTTTGCAAGATGAAAAGGAACTGACCCACCGGATAAAGGAAAAGGCCGCGCAGATAAAGGCCGAATGTGTCAATGACAATTTGCCCCCGGCCATTGACCTTGCCGCCCTACAATTTGCCAAAGCAAAAGCAATAGCCATTAAAGTAAAATTGAAATTGATAAACATCTGACCATGAAAGCAACCGCCAAAAACTTTAAAGACATACCCAGCAGCCAGGTACCGGCAAAGCTGAAAGCAATACATACCGACCTTACCGGCATTGCTCAATTTTACGGGCAGGATAAAGACATTACCGAGGCCATTGATAGCTATGTTTCAAAGCTGAACGCAGCAGCCGGCAAAGCCAAAGCAGCACCAAAGCGCAAAGCCAAAAAGAAAGGACCGCAGCGCACCGCATCGCAGCGCAAAGCCGCAGCCGCCAAGCTGGAAACAATGAAAGGGCAAGCAAAGACCATGGCCCAGGAGTGGGCCAGCGTGAGCCGGGCGCAAGTATTGGCCAAAGCGCAAGAGTTTAACGCAACCCGAACCCTGGGAGCCATTATGATAGACGGCAGCAAGGACCACAAAAAAAGACTGACACCAACCCCTGAGAATCTTCTCCGGTGGATGAAAGCACCAGGCAAATTTGATCTGATCGGAGTTGACAACTATAAGAAAAACGATAGTACTTCTGACCTTGTAATATCGAAAAGTATATTTTGGAACCGCTTAGGGGTGAAAATATAATAGTTTTCCGTATATTTACAAAATTAATTTTTTAATCAAAAACCACAATACAATGAAAAATTGTTCAGAATGTAAAGCAAGAGCAAAGGCCGCATTTAGCGTATTTTTAGGAGTGTTTGCAGCACTTATCGCTATTAAGTATATAGATTAAGCTGGTTAAAAGTGAGCGCAGAAAATGAATTGACAAATATAAAAAAAGAGAAATAATGGCATATTGTGTAGCGGGTACACCAAGTACAAATAATCCGGATTACTGTCAGACTGGCCGAGAATTAGACGGCCAATGTGTTTACGCCAAGTGTGATTTACTTGATGAACCGGATGCAACACCCACAGATGAGGGTTATGTTGTGGAAGAAAATGGTATTTTAATGCTTAAACCAAATAAAGGGCGTGGCGGATTGACCGGGCTGGAAGTTGCGAAAAAAAAACTTAGATCTATGTTTTCAGCAGGGAGTGCTGATCCGGGTTCATATTCACCACTAACAATTGCGTTAATCGTTGCAGTTCTTATTGGCGTGTTTTTTTATTTCAAATCACGAGATATTTTTTAAATGAAATGAAAAATATCAGTTGGCAACAAGTTACTATCACCATGGTGTTGGGTATTGTCGTTTTCTTCATTACAAAAGAATTGGAGAAACGTTTTTACCCGGATAGCTGAATGACCGAACAGAAAAAAAAAGCCCTGTACTTAATTGTGCCGGGCTTTTTTTTGGTACGATGTTTTCTAACTTCGCATTATGAAAAACTTACTACTTGCAGCCATATCTTAATGCAGAGATTGACGGCCAAACATCTGAGTGTGATTTTGTCCTTGGATCGTGATTTTTAGAGCAAAAACGGCCGTTTTTCTCAATTTCCTGTTACTCAGATGTTACGTTTGTTACGTTTTTAATTTGTAACGTGCTGATACTGTAAGACTTCACACATTCACACAAGTAACAAGCGTTTTTTAAACTTACACGCGAGGGTTTCAGTTTTCCAACGGACCAAGGAGCCGATCAATGGCACCGGCCAAGTATTCAGCCCGGCCCAGCAGTTCGGTAATGCGATGGCGTGAAAAGGTATTGCGCAAAGTATCTTCATGCGTAGCGAACAATTCCAGCGCGGTAATTAGGTGCCTGGTGGCATCCAAATAATGTTTGAATGTAAATGTGGTGCCTTGCGAATGATGGGACCGGGAAACCATTAAAAATATACTTCTATCCAAGTTGCTGAAACAATTTTGCGCGGTGGCCCGGTTCCTGGTATCGAGCCGCAAATAATATGATCGGTAAAGAGTATAGACCTCAGCAGCCAAGGCACCAATTGCGGTACAATTTACGCTCATTTCGTGGTTAATTTCATATTGCCGCGCAATTGCGGCACGTTTGGAGCCGAAAAATTCAGTTCGGCCGTAATGGTACAGCTTGTATTTCCTTTTCCTTATAGTATAACTACTTGATCGGTCCGGTGGCGTTATGCCGTTCATATTTATGTGCATCTTACGTAAGGTATTCGTGTATTATTGTAACGTGTTGATTATCAGTTGTAGCAGTTGGCGAATTTGGTCTATAATTAATAATATGTCAATTATACATCATCTGAAAACTACCGTTTTAGCACCTTTTCAGTACGTTTTAACGTAAAGAAGTATCAAAATGTACAAGCGTATTGAAAAACAGCTATTTAACCTTTCATCAGATTTATTTGAGTTTGCAACAGATCAATGATTTTTTGTTTATCCGCCAACTCACGCGCCAAACTTTCTGCATTATCGCCCTGGTCCATCATGGTACCCGAACCCAGGAGCAACCAACGAGCCGATAGGGTAGGGTAGGCAACTATTATTTGCTGGAGGGTCCGTAGGCCGGGTTTTCCACCTTGCGACACGATGTAAGATAGATGTGTTGGAGTAACCCCGGTTTTTGTCGAAAATTCCTTTTGGCTGGTGGCCAGCATTGCCACTAATTCAGAAACACGCGAAGATATGCCAGCAGAATAATTAGCGCGCGGTTGTTCGGCCTTGTTGCCTTTTTCGACAAACATTTCAGAGGGTGAAACATCAAGCATTGCGCAAATTGTTTCAAGATCGCGAACTTTTAACGTGCTTTCTTTCCGCGCCCGGTAGTACCAGGCCGCCTTTCGGTTCATCTTATCCAATAGCGCGGAAACGCTACCAAAACGGGCTTTTATCAGCCCTTCAAGTCTGTTGTAATCAAGCCAAATAAATTTATCAATAGTCATAATGTTGTGAATTTAGGATAGTAAATGTATTTCGCACTATATTTTTGTATAGTATTGCAGTATCATTTTAATAATTACTATCAAAATACAACTATTAGACCAATGACAGGCAAAAAGGTAATAATGATTTTAGGAGATAGACCATTTTCTGAGGCGTATGGACTATTGAACACCCAGCGAAAAAAGGAATTTCGCATGATATTAATAGAGAAGTACGGCATACCGGCACCTACCATTTATATGTTCTTGCGCACAAATCACATTCCATTGATAAAAAGAAATGTGATGGTTGACGAATTGAATACTATACTAAAAGAGGTAGGTTACTTCTACCGAGGTAAAAGAACGACAGGCCATGATATGTAAAATTAAACACAAGTGGCATGTGGAAACGGCCCCGGCCATTGGTCCCATTTTCAGAATTTGCCAACGTTGCGGCCATTATCAAGATGCCATACCAGCAAATTACGTTGTGCAAAAGTTCCGATTTGAACACGTTGAACCTGGTTCCATATCACAAACGGTTTACCGGTTCCGGTTCTCAATCATAAACCAACCCAACACCCCGTTATGAACGACCTCGATCAACCAATTACATTATTAGAGCAGCACACCGAAAACGGCCCTTATTTCCTATGCCGTAATGGTGTCGCGCTCAATTGTCCACACCTAAGCCCAACGATCACCCAGGTATGGGTTGAAAAGGCACTATCTGACCCAACAGGCAAACCATTAGAGGCCGGGCAAATTCAGATACAACGGCATAAGCTGGTACAATGTGGCACCCATTGCGCGCTATTTTCTGTTGAAAACCATGATGGTGAAATAATTATAGATCAGAATTGCGCACACTCCACATATATGAGCGTGAACATCAAACCATTCAAACCATGATAGATATAATTTCATACAACTTCTACCGAGAGCCGGCATTTGATGCACTCAAAAAAATGAAAGGCCGTTTTGATAAATGGAACGGCCACCAGCAAACCCGTTTAGCCGAAATAAAGGACAAGGCCGCCAGGCAATTGGCACACGAAAAGCACAACACCGCAAAGGCATTACGTGAGGCCGAATTAACGGCCATGTTAGACTTTTTTACCTCAGCCCAAACCGTATTGCAGCAACTCATTATTGATAATGAGAACCTACACCGCGAAAGCTACAACCGTGGCGTATTGGCCGGGCTAAAGGACAAACCAAAAAGCAACAAGCATAGGTTTTACCCGGAGCAACACCGAGCCAACCAACTGATGCAAGTAATGCAGAACAATCAAAACCTTTTTTGATGAAAAAACTACGACCGTTCGGGCTAAAAAACCCATGGAAGAAAAAAGAAGGAGTGTACCGCCTACGTAAAGGCACCTGGATAGTTAGCGTTCTAACTACCAAAGGCATAGAAGTAATGGGAAAACGTGGCACCGAGAAGGAGGCCACCGGCCTTTTTAACGAATTATTAATCAAAAACTCATAATAAAATGATCAAACGCCCACCAATAACGGCCATTGTTGCCGTTGCATTTCTGACCTTTCTACTCAGCAAAATTGTACTGATACGGTTGCCCGGCCCGGTGCCGGTCTATCAATATATAATGGTTATCACCGCCTGTATAGCCGTGGCCTATTTCATTATTAAAGCCATTGTAACAATTATCAGCAACCAATGAGAAAACTCGATCAACTTGAATCAATTGCGCCCGAAAAGGAGCCAAGGACAAAATGGGACCACATAGAAAAATGGATAAAAGAAAAATACCTGACCCGGATAAATGAGGTTAAAATGATGCCCGAATACCAGGATAAAAACGGCAAATGGCATAGCATGGACGATTACACGCTAAATACAATGGTCAGGGCGTTACGTGATGAATTTTACACCTCAATAGGTAAAGATAAGGAAACAGGCGAAGAAGTGGAACGCAAGGCAAGTATGGCCACCACACGCGATAAATTAAGCCAAATAATCAATTCCGATTTTTCTCCCAGGATTGACATTTTCAAAGAATACTTTAAAGCATTACCGGAGGCACAAGGTTGTGAGCATATCAATTTATTGGCCGACAGTCTTACCATGGTTGACCCCGATGGTGGCGAAACCAAGCCAAGCGAATTATGGCCG